>DAMBCY010000006.1:18391-25144 GCA_032056255.1 Cellulomonas sp.
TCGGCCTGACCGTCGGCCGCCCGGTCCGGCCCATGCTCGCGGCGTCGGCACCCGACGTCGCCGCGGCGGTCGCCGGGTTCGACGGCCGGGCCGTGGTCGTCGACACGAAGCTCGACGGCATCCGCATCCAGGTGCACCGGGACGGCGACGACGTGCGCGTGTTCACCCGCAGCCTGGACGAGATCACGGCGCGTGTGCCGGAGGTCGTCGCCGCGGCGCGCGCCCTCCCGGTGCGGTCGGTGGTGCTGGACGGCGAGGCGCTGGCCCTCGGGCCCGACGGGCGTCCCCGGCCGTTCCAGGAGACCGCCGCGCGCAGCGCCACGCGGGACGCGGACCTCGCGGCGGCGACCGCGCTGCGGCCGTTCTTCTTCGACGTGCTGCACCTCGACGGGCGGGACCTGCTGGACGCCCCGCTGCGCGAGCGGCTCGCCGCCCTCGACGCGGTGGCCGCGGGGTGGGGCGTGGAGCGGGTGGTGACCGACGACCCGGACGTGGCCGGGACCGCGTTCTCCCGCTGGGTGGGCGCGGGCCAGGAGGGCGTGGTCGTCAAGGACGTCGAGGCCCCCTACGAGGCCGGGCGGCGCGGGGGCGCGTGGATCAAGGTCAAGCCCCGGCACACCCTGGACCTGGTGGTGCTCGCCGTCGAGCGCGGCTCGGGCCGGCGCGTCGGCTCGCTGTCGAACATCCACCTCGGCGCGCGCGACCCGGACGGCGGGTTCGTCATGCTCGGCAAGACCTTCAAGGGCATGACGGACGAGATGCTGGCGTGGCAGACCACCCGGTTCCGGGAGCTCGAGGTCGCGGACGACGGCTGGACCGTGACGCTGCGGCCCGAGCAGGTCGTCGAGATCGCCTTCGACGGCGTGCAGCGCTCCACCCGGTACCCCGGCGGCCTGGCCCTGCGGTTCGCGCGGGTGCTGCGCTACCGGGACGACAGGAGCGCCGGCGAGGTCGACACGATCGCGACGGTCCGGGCGCTCGCGACCGGCGCGTCACCGTCCGCGTGACCCGCCGTCCGCGTGACCCGCCGTCCGCGTGCCCGCCGTCCGCGTGCCCGCCGTCCGGGTGACCCGCCGACCGGGTGACCGGGACCCAGGTCCCCTCCCGCCGCGGGTGGCGACGACGATGCTGGAGGGGCGGACCACCACCCCCGGTCCGCAGGCCGCGAGGGCGCGACCCTGTCCCCCGCGGTGACCCACCGGTGGCGTACCCCGTCACCCCGGCCGTGCAGGAGGACCCCGTGCACCCCGATCTGTACCTCGTCGTCTACCGCCAGCAGGAGCGCGAGCTCGAGAACCGCCTCGAGCACGAGCGCTCCCGGGCCGCACGCACCGCGGGACGCCCCCGCCGCCCGCAGCGCCCGAGTCGGTTCGCCGCGCTCACCGCGCTGCGCCGGCACGCCGTCGCCTGAGCCGCCCGCTCGACGCCGCGGTCGAGCCGCGCACCCCGCGCTACCGGGCGCGGTCCCCGCGGGGGACCCCGTCGGGACCGCTCCCGGACCCCGTGTGCGCCAGCACCGCCGCCGCCACGACGTCGGGCCGCTCCCGCACCACCATGTGCGTCGTGCCCGGCACGATCATCAGCCCTGCGCCCGGCACGGCGGCCGCGATCGACTCGGTGTGCGCCCGGGCGACCGCGTCGTGCTCCCCCGCCATGACCAGCGTCGGGGCGACGACCGCGGCGAGCGAGTCGGCGGGGATCTGCGGCCCGCTGGTCCACAGCGCCCTGAGCTTGGCGATCACGACCTCCGCGTGCGCCGCACCGTCCGGCGAGAGCCGGGCGTACTCCTCGTCGACGGCGGCGTGCGCCGCCGCGGGCATCGTGACGTGCGGGTAGTCGTCCGGCACCCACGCGTCCGGGTGCAGGTTCGCGCTGATCGCGACGAGGCTCCGGACCCGCCCCGGGTGGTCGCGGGCCAGCAGCAGCCCGACGATCCCGCCGTCGGAGTACCCGACGACGTGCGCCGACCGCACGCCCAGGGCGTCGAGGTGGGCGAGGGCGCCCGCCACCATCTCGGCGTAGTCGTACGGCCCGTCGGTGTCCGGGGTGCGGCCGTGACCGGGCCGCTCGGCGGCGAGCACGCGGTGCTGGACGGCGAGCAGGTCGCCGAGCTCCCGCATCGGCTCGAGCGAGCAGAACCCGCCGTGCAGGAGGAGCAGCGGTTCCCCCGCGCCGTGCTCCTCGTGGTAGCCGGCGAACGTCGGGGCGGCGTCGGGCAGCGGGGCGTCCACGAGGGCACGCTAACCGACGCCACGCCGCCGGCGCGGTGCCGGTCCGTGCCTCCCCACCCGCGCGAGCACGCCGGGCCCGGACCCGCAGGGGGCCCGGGCCCGGCGTGCTCAGCCGTGCTCGGCCGCGCTCAGCCGCGCTCGGCCGTGCTCTAGCCCTCCTCGGTCACCTCCGGCCCGTCACCCGCAACCGCCCGGCGGCGCCGGACGACCACGAGCACCCCGCCCGCCGCGAGCAGCGCGCAGCCCAGCAGGGTCAGGGCGAGCAGGCCGTCCGTGCCCGTCCAGGCCAGCGGGGACGTCGCCGCGGGCGTGCTCCCGGCCCCGGCCCCGGGCGCGGCCGCGGTGACGGTCAGCGCCGCCCCGACCGAGGTGCCCGAGATCGCGCCGGTCACCACGACGGTGTGCTCCCCCGCCGGGGTGTCGACCGGGATCCGCACGTCCAGCACGAACCGGCCGGTCGGCTCGACCGTCACCCGGCCGAGCGTGACGGGGTCGGAGTGCAGCACCGCGACCGCCGTCTCGCCCGGCGCGAACCCGGACCCGGTCAGCCGCAGCGTCCCGCCGGCCACCACCGAGGTGGCCGAGAGCTCGAGCGTCGGGTCCCCGGGCTCCGGGGCGCCGACCTGCACGACCACCGGCGCGGACACCGAGCCGGTGAACGCCGACGGGTCGGACGGCACGAACTCCGCCGTGACCGTGTGCTCACCGGGTTCGCCGGCCGCGACCCGGGCCGACAGGGACCCGGTGGCCCCGGTCGCCGGGACGCTCGCGACCTCGCGGCCGTCGACCAGGAACCGGACGTCGCCGCCCGCCGCGGCCGGGGACAGCCCGGCCGTGAGGGTCAGCATCGCGCCGGCGACCGGGGTCGTGTCGCTGACCCGCAGCTCCAGCGCGGTGCCGACGGGCGCCACCACCGGGACCTCGACGAGCACGACCGCGGTGGCCGGCACGCCGGACTCGGCGCCCACCGCGGAGACCGGGTAGGTCCCGCCCGTGGCGTCGGCCGGGACGGTCAGCGTCGCCGCGATGCCGCCCTCCGCCGAGGCCGGCACCGTGACGGCGACGACCGGGGTCGACCCGAGCGTGACCGTCACCTGCTCGGCCGGGGCGAACCCGGACCCGGCCACGTCGAACGTCCCGCCCGGGGCCACGGGGCCGCCCGCGACCGAGATCGACGGCGTGTAGACCGGGCCGGGCTCGACGACCTCGATCTCCAGCTCCGCCGTCGCCGACCGCACGCCGTCGTCCACCGTGACGGTCACCGCGTAGGTGCCCGCCTCGGTGTAGACGTGCGTGCCGCGCACGGCACCGTCCGCGAGCGCGGTCCGGTCGACCTCGGTCCCGTCGCCCCAGCCGACGACCGCCGTCGCGTCGGCGAGCCGCGCACCCCCGGTGACCCGGGCCAGCTCGACGTCGAGCGGGACGTCCACGGCCTGCTGCGCGACCGCGGACGGCGTGACGCCGAGCGGGATCACGCCGGTGCGGTCGCCGTCCGAGGCGATCGCGAACAGGTGCAGCCGGCCGTCCCGGAGCGTGCCGGACTCGGTCGGCATCGTCAGGGACACGGCCGTCTTGACGACACCGTCGGCGTCGGTGGCCAGGTCGAACGGCCTCGTCGCGAACACCGCGGTGTTCTTGACGGTGCCCTCCGCACCCGTCCCGGCCAGGCGGCCGGCGGACAGGCCGACGACCACGTTGCCGTACGCCGGGCTGCCCGACGCCCCGACCCAGTCGCCGAACTGCATCGGCACCACCTGGGTCGTGCCGTCGGAGTAGGTCAGGGTCCCCGTGAGGTCCTTGCCCGACTCGGTGCCGGTCCCGACGAACCCGATCTGCTGCGCACCCGCGCCCAGGTCGAGCCGGATCACCTGGCCGCTGCCGGTCGCGTTGTCGGGCGCACCCGGCGCCACGGCGGGCAGGTCGTAGGTGCGGTCGGTGCCCGGGACCGTCATGGTCGTGCCCTGCACGAACCCGGTGGCCGCCAGCTTGGCCCGGTCGTACCCGTAGCCCTGGCCGTCGCAGGAGGCGGCGGTCGTGCCGAGGTCGCCGATGCAGGTGTTGTCGAACGCGCCCACGAGGGTCTCGTCCCGCTCGACGCGGATCGTGACCGTCGCCGTGGCGACGTCGGGCTCCCCGACCTCGGTGGCCGTGACGAGCGCGCGGTAGACACCCGGCTCGGCGAAGGTGTGCGGTGCGGTGACCGCCCACCCCCCGAGCCGGTTGGCGGCCAGCGCGGCCGCGTGCGCGCCGGTGCCGTCGCGGAAGTCGACGGTGACCGCGTAGTCGTCCGCGGCCGTGCCGCCGCCGACCACGGTGGCGAGCGGCGCGCCGATCTCGACGCCCGGTGCCCCGGCGAGGTCGGCCGCCGCGGTGACCGAGAGCTCACCCGACGCCGACGCCGTGCCGAACAGCTCGATCTCCGCGAGGTCCAGCGCGGACCCCTCGGCGGCCGAGACGGTGAGGCGGTACCGGGTGTAGGCCTTGGGCTCCGCGGCGACCGCGAACGGACGCGTCTGGGTGGCCCACCGGAACGTCTCGCCGTCCCGCGCGTCGACCGCGGTCCAGGTCCGGCCGTCGAGGGAGCCCTCGAGCGTCCAGGCCGCGGGCGCCTCGGCCGCCGGTCCCCCGGTCAGCGTGTACCGGTCGACCACCACCGGACCGCTCGCCGACGTCCAGAGCAGCTGGGTGCTGCCCGACGCGGTGCGGACCCGGGAGCGCGAGTTGTCGTCCGTCAGCGCGCCCACGGCCGTGCCGTCGGTCGCCGTGAGGGTGCCGTACCCGGCCTTGGTGGCGTCGACCAGGACGTCCGGCACCGCGAGCGGCTCCGCCAGGTCCTTGTCGCCCCACGTGGTCGGGGTGTCGCTCAGGGTGAACGCCAGCGTCCCGCCGTCCCGCAGCAGGTCCCCGTCGATCGCGGTGTCCGTGACCGGCGTGCCGTCGACGGAGACGCCGGCGACGTAGACCTTGCCGTCGGAGGCACCGGGCGCGCTGATCACGAGGTCGCCGCCGGCCAGGTGCACCGTCGCCTCGTCGAACACCGGCGAGCCGAGGGTGTAGTCGCCGGAGCCGACCTGCAGCGGGTAGAACCCGAGGGCCGAGAAGACGTACCACGACGACATCTCGCCGTTGTCCTCGTCGCCCAGGTAGCCCTGGCCGATGTCGCTGCCCGCGAACAGCCGCTGCGTGATCTCCCGGACCAGCCCCTGGGTCCGGGACGCGTCGCCCGCGGCGGCGGCGATGTACGGGATGTGGTGCGCGACCTGGTTGCTCATGCCGAGCATGCCGAGCCGCACGTCCCGGGCCTCGAACGCCTCGTGGATGCCGGAGGACAGCGCCGTCTCCGGCGTGGTGAGGAAGGCCTCCAGGTCCGCCAGCAGGTCGGCGCGGCCGCCGTACAGCGCGGCCAGCCCGTCGACGTCGAACGGCGTGTGGTAGGCGAAGGTCCAGCCGCTCGCCTCCGTGTACGCCCCGCCCCAGGCGGTCTTGTCGAAGTCCGCGCCGCCGTTGAACGACCCGTCGGCGTTCCGGGAGGTGAAGGTCCCCGCCTCCGGGTTGAACATGTTCACGTAGTCGTCGGAGCGGGCCTCGAAGTACGCGGCCTCCTCCTCCAGCTGCGCGACGCGCTCCGGCGGGGTGGCCGGGTCGGCCGCGAGCGCCGCGGCCATCTGGGCGATGCCGAAGTCGTTGATGAACCCCTCGAGGCCCCAGGACGCGCTCTGGTGGGTGGACTCCGGGGTGTAGCCGAGGAAGATCGACGTGTCGAGGCCCTTGCGCCCGACGGCGCTGGAGGTCGGCAGCACCGTGGCGTTCTTGACGGCGGCGTCGTAGGCCTCGAGCGCCAGGTCGGTGCTCAGCGCACCGGCCAGGTACGCCTCGGCGAACGCGACGTCCGAGCTGGTGCCGGTCATGAGGTCGGCGTAGCCGGGCGAGGACCACCGGGCGACCCAGCCGCCGTCGCGGTACTGCTGCACGAAGCCCTCGACGAGGTCCTCCGCGACGTCCGGGTACAGGAACGCGTACAGCGGCCAGGCCGTGCGGTAGGTGTCCCAGAACCCGTTGTTGACGTACATCGTGCCGTCGACCACCGCGGCGTTCGTCGTGGTGGCGGTCGCCGACCCCGTCTTGGCCGCGACCGGGCTGGCGTACCGGTAGTGCGGCTCGGTCGCCGTGCCGGTGTTCTCGAACTGCGAGTTCGGGTAGAGGTTGAGCCGGTAGAGGTTGGAGTACAGCGTCACGCGCTGCGTGTCCGTGGCGCCCTCGACCTCGACGACGCCGAGCCGCGCGTTCCACGCCGCCTGCGCGTCG
Organism: Cellulomonas sp.; assembly: GCA_032056255.1. Classification (GTDB taxonomy): domain Bacteria; phylum Actinomycetota; class Actinomycetes; order Actinomycetales; family Cellulomonadaceae; genus Cellulomonas. Next base: position 24,928 of record DAMBCY010000006.1, read on the forward strand.
GACTGGACGGCGTCGAAGGTCCGGTCGGTCACCTCGAGGTCGAGGTTCGCGCGCGCCTGGTCCAGGGAGATGAACGAGGTCGCGATCCGGAGCTCGACGGTCTTGTCGGAGGAGACGTCGAAGGTCGCGTACCGGGCGGACGCCGAGCGGTCGCCCGACGGGGTCGTGCTGGAGTTCGTCGGGGTCGCATCGAACACGCCGTAGACGAACATGCGGC
>DAMBCY010000007.1:0-17836 GCA_032056255.1 Cellulomonas sp.
GCGCGGCCCGCGTGCGGGGGCCATCGGCGCCAGCGGCGCGACGGGGGTGATCATCGGTGACATCTGCATCCTCGCTAGACCGAAATCGCTTTCGGTTTCCGAAAGTAGCCGCCCGGGCACCGCCCCGTCAACGGCGTCCCCCGACCGGGCGGCACGCCGCCCCCGCCTCCCGGCCCGGCCGACGAGCCGGCACCACCACCCCGCGGCGCCGCACTCCGCTACGCTTCCGCAGGGAGGGGTGTGATCCGGTACGGAGGGGGAACGCGGTGGCGGTGCAGCCGAACAGGGACGGCCGGGTGACGCTGGCCGACGTCGCCCGGCTGGCCGGCGTCTCGCCCGCGACGGCCTCCAAGGCGCTGAACGGCCGGGACGAGGTCCGCGCCGAAACACGTTCACGGGTTCTTTCGGCATCGCGCGCGCTCGGCTTCCGGCCGCACGCCTCCGCCCGGCACCTCGCGTCCGGCAGGTCGCACACCATCGGCCTCATCACGCACGACCTCGAGGGCCGGTTCTCGATCCCCATGCTGATGGGGGCGGAGGACGCCGCCGGGACGGGTGACGTGTCCGTGCTGCTCTGCGACGCCCGCGGCGACGCGATCCGCGAGCAGCACCACCTGCAGGCCCTGCTCGGCCGGCGGGTCGACGGGCTCATCGTCGTGGGTGCCCGCACCGACCCGAGGCCGTCGCTCGGCCGCCTGCCGGTGCCGGTCGTCTACGCCTACGCCCCGTCCGAGGACCCCGGGGACACGTCCGTGGTGACCGACGACGTGCGGGGCGGCCGGCTCGCCGTCGAGCACCTGCTCGCGCTCGGGCGGTCCCGGGTGGCGCTCGTCGCCGGCGACGTCGAGTACCTCGCGGCGCGGCAGCGCGCCGAGGGCGCCACCCGGGCGCTCGCCGACGCCGGCCTCCAGCCCGTCGGCGGGGGCGCGCTGTTCGGCGCGTGGACGGAGGAGTGGGGGCGCACCGCCGCCGCGAGCCTCCTCCAGCACCACCCGGAGACCGACGCGATCGTGTGCGGCAGCGACCTGGTCGCGCGCGGCGCCCTGGAGACCGCCCGGGAGCTCGGCCGGCGCGTGCCGCAGGACGTCGCGGTCGTCGGCCACGACAACTGGCGGCTCATCTCCGCCGGTGCCCGGCCACGGATCACCAGCATCGACATGAACCTCGAGGAGCTCGGCCGGCGCGCCGCCGCCCTGCTCTTCGCCGCGATCGACGGCGCGCCCCGGCCCGGTGCCGAGGTGGTGCCGAGCCGGCTGGTCGCGCACGGGTCGACGGCGGGCTGAGCCGGCTCACCGCGCGGTGGCCGGCCCCGTCAGCCGCGCGACGTGCAGCGTGAGGTACAGCAGCTCGTCCTCGTCCACCGACCACCCGAACAGCTCCTCCAGCAGCGCCCCGATCCGCACGGCGGACGCGTACTGCCGGGGCTTCGACTCCCGCACCGCCGCCAGGACCTCGCCGGTGTCGTCCCCACGCGCGGTGACGGGGACGCCCGGCACGGGCGCCGGCGGCTTCGGGTGCTGCCGCGCCCGGACGAACAGGAACCGCAGGTGCGTGACGAACCGCGCGATCTCGACCGAGCCGTCGTCGAACCGGATGCCGTGCTCCTCGTCGATGATCGCGAGGATCCGCTGCAGCGCGTCGGTCATCCGGACGTACTCGCGCATGTCGTCGGAGCCGAACTGGGCGTTGACGAAGTGCATCGCGATCGGCACGGCCTCGGACGCGGGGAGCCGCACGCCGGTGCGCCGCTCCACGATGTCGAGCGCCTCCCGGCCGAACTCCAGCTCCGCGGGGTACAGGTAGGACAGCTCGGAGCGCAGCGGGTACTCGACCGCCAGCCCCTCGTGCACCCGCCGCAGCGCGAACCCGATGTGGTCCGCCAGCGGGATGAGCACCCGCGCCGTGACGTGCGGGCCCAGCCGCTCGCGCCCGGTGCGCATGACCTCCTCGGAGGCGGCGACCGCGTCGATGGAGATCTCCTCCACCATCGCGGCCAGCCGCTCGAGCGACCCGATCCCGTCGGGCACGAAGGTGCGCTGCACCGCGGCGGGGTCGACGAGGTCGCCCGGGGTCGTCCGGAACCCGAGCCCGGGACCGAGCAGGATGACCTCGGTCCCGGAGTCGTCGGTCCCGAGCACGACGCTGTTGTTCAGGACCTGCTTGACGCGCATGGTCACCTCTCGGAGCCGTTCGTGGCGATGAGCCGCCGGTACCAGTGGAAGCTGTCCTTGCGGTGCCGCGCGAGCCGGCGCAGGTCCGACTCGTCGCGGTCGACGTAGACGAACCCGTACCGCTTGCGCATGCCCTGGTGCGTGGACACCAGGTCGAGCGCGGACCAGGGGCAGTAGCCGAGCACGTCGACGCCGTCGGTCACGGCCTGCTGGATCTGCTCGACGTGGTCGCGCAGGTAGGCGATCCGGTAGGGGTCGTGCACGGTGCCGTCGTCCTCGAGCACGTCCGGGGCGCCCAGGCCGTTCTCCGTGACCAGCAGCGGCAGCCGGTACCGGTCGTAGAGCTGGCGGAACGTGGTGCGGAACCCGACGGGGTCGGTCTCCCAGCCGAACTCGGTGGTGGGCAGGTGCGGGTTGGACACCCCGCGGTAGACGCCGGCCTCACCGATCAGCAGGTGCTGGTCCTGCGAGCCGCCCTTCTCGGGCCCGTCCGCCGACGGCGCGCCGACGGTGTGCGACGTGTAGTAGTTGAACGCCACGAAGTCCGGCTTCCCCGCCGCGAGGTCGGCCATGTCGCCGGGGGCGACCGACGGCCGCCGGCCCCGCTCCCCCAGGTACGCCCAGGCGGTCGGGTTGTAGACCCCGTGCACGGCCGCGTCCAGGTACAGCCAGTTCCGGATCGCGGCGAAGTCGTCGGCCGCGACGACGTCCAGCGGGTCGCTGGAGGCCGGGTAGACGCAGGCGATGTTCGGCGCGGGGCCGACCAGGGCGCCCGGCACCTCGTGCACCGCCCGCATGGCACGGGCCTGCGCGACGAGCATGTGGTGGTTCTGCTGGTAGATCTCGCGCCAGGGGTCGTCGCCCGCCGGCGCGGGGATCCCGAGCGCCCCGCCGAACAGGATCATGACGTTCTGCTCGTTGATCGTCAGCCAGTACCGCACGCGGTCGCCGAGGGCGGCGGTGAGCACCCGGGCGTAGCGCTCGAACGCGTCCACGGTCGCGCGCGAGGACCAGCCCCCGCGCTCCTGCAGCGCCTGCGGCAGGTCGAAGTGGTACATCGTCAGGACGGGCTCGATGCCGTGCGCGAGCAGCTCGTCGACCAGGCGGACGTAGAACGCCAGCCCCTCGGCGTTGACCTCGCCGTCGCCGTCCGGGATCACCCGGGACCAGGACACGGAGAACCGGTAGGCCTTCAGCCCGAGCTCGGCCAGCAGCGCGACGTCCTCGGCGAACCGGTGGTAGTGGTCGCTCGCCACGGTGTAGTCGGCGACCCCCGCGGGCCGGTCGGTGCGGGCGTCCATGATCGACGGCCCCTTGCCGTCGGCGTCCCAGCCGCCCTCGACCTGGTAGGCGGAGGTCGACGCGCCCCAGAGGAACGACGGCGGGAACGGGCGCAGGGTGCGGTGCTGCACGGGTGCCTCCTCAGGCCGCGGCGGGGGTGACGGACAGGAGCGGCTGGCCGGCCTCGACCGGGCCGGCGCCGTGCGCGGCGACGCCCCCGAGCGTGCGGGCGTTCGTGACGACGAGCACCACCGTGGTGGGCAGGCCCGCGGCGGCGACGGAGGCCAGGTCGACCCGGGCCAGCACGTCGCCGACGGCCACCTCCCGCCCCGGCTGCACGAGCTGGTCGAAGTGCCGGCCCTGGAGCGTCACGGTGTCGATCCCGATGTGCACCAGCAGCTCGACGCCGTCCGCGGTGCGCAGCCCGTAGGCGTGCGGCATCGCGGAGACCACGGTGCCGGCGGCCGGGGCGACGACGGTGCCGGTCGCCGGCCGGACGGCCATGCCGGGGCCGAGCAGCTCCGCGGCGAACGCCGGGTCCTCGACCTCGGCCAGGGGCACCGCGGTGCCGGCGACGGGCGCGCCGATCTCGACGGTGGTCGGCCCGGTCCCGGTCCGGGGGCTCGCGTCGTGCGTGGTCATCGTGACTCCTCGTCCTGCTGGTGGTGCTCTCGGGTGGGCTGGCGTCCGCGGCGCGGGGGCGCCGCCGGTCGTCAGAGGTTCATCGCGTAGGTGTGGCCCTCGAAGACGGCGTCCATGATGATCCGCGGCCGGACGGCGTCGCCGACGACGACGACCTCGGGCGTGATGCCGTAGAACGACGCCGCGAGGTCGGCGCGCGGGCGCATGCCGACCGAGATCACCACGTGGTCCGCGGGCAGGGAGGTCTGCACGCCGTCGGCGTCCTCGACCAGCACCGCGTCCTCGTCGACCCGCAGGCAGCGGCTGCCGAGCTGGAACCGGATCGTCGGCGTGTCCGCGACCTTGTGCCGCAGCGCCTCGCGGTACAGGGTGTTGCCCTGCGGGGCGTAGGTCCGGCCGATGTCGACCATCGTCACGTCCTTGCCGCGCAGCCGGGCGAGCTCCAGGCCGATCTCGGTGCCGATGGCCCCGGCGCCGACCACCACGACGCGGTCGCCGATCTCGTCCTCGCGCAGGATCGCCTCGTTGCCGGTCATGACGTGCGGCAGGTCCAGGCCGACGATCGGCGGCACCACCTCGGTCGCGCCGACGGCGATCACCAGCGCGTCGGGCCGCAGCCCGCGCACCAGCTCGGGCGTGGCCTCGACGCCGGTGCGGACGTCGACCTTGCTGTTCGCGACCTGGCGCAGCAGGTACTCCAGGTAGGCCTTGATGTCCTCCTTGTAGTGCTCGCGGGCCACGTACTGCAGCTGGCCGCCGAGCACGTCCTCCTTCTCCAGCAGCACCACCTCGTGCCCGCGCTGGGCCGCGGTCAGCGCCGCGGTGATGCCGCCGGGGCCGCCGCCGACGACCACGGTGCGCCGCGGGCGGGGCGTGATCGACAGCCGCCGCGGGACGAACTCCTCGTTCCAGAACCGCGGGTTCACCGAGCAGCCGACGTTCCGGCGGTTGGTGCTGATGTGGTAGCACTGCAGGCACCGGATGCACGGGACGATCTCGTCCGCGCGGCCCTCCTGCGCCTTGCGCGGCCACTCCGGGTCCGCGATCAGCGGCCGGCCGAGCGCCACCATGTCGACCAGCCCGCCGGCGATGATGCCCTCGGCCTCCTCCGGCGTCATGATCGCGCCGACCACGCTCACCGGGATCGAGACGTTCCGCTTCACCTCGGCGGCCCACGCGACGTTCGGCATGTGCTGCTCGAAGTTCGTGGTCGCCAGGTGCACGTTGCCCTGGATGCCGATGTCCACGCCCGCGGAGATCTGCACGGTGGTCAGGTACGGCTCGGCCATCCGGATGAACGCCAGGGTGTCCTCGAACGCGATGGAGTTCTCCATCCACTCCACGGCGCTGATCCGCATGTCCACCGGGAAGTCCGGCCCGACGGCGGCACGCACCGCCTCGAGGATGCGCAGCGGGTACCGCGCCCGGTTCTCCAGCGAGCCGCCGTAGTCGTCGGTGCGGAAGTTCGTGCGGGGCGACAGGAACTGCGCCGGCAGCCACCCGTGCCCGAAGTGCAGGAACACCATGTCGAACCCGAGGTCCCGGGCGTTGCGCGCGCACGCCGCCCACAGGTCCGCGACCTCGGCCATGTCCGCCTCGGTCATGCCGCGCACCTCGACGCCGTCCTCCCGGACGAACGAGACGGGACCGCGGGCGAAGTCCTTGACCCGCGCGTGCAGGCCCCCGTGGAAGATCTCCAGGGACGCCTTCGCCCCGGCCTGGTGCGCCTTGAGCACGCGGCGCCGGGTGTCCTCCACCTCGTACTTGAAGAACGCGTCGGGCTCGTCCGGGCTGGCGTAGGAGGACCGCCCCGGCTCGACGATGGCGTGGCCCGTGATGACGATGCCGGCGCCGCCGAGCGCCTTGTCCTCGAAGAAGTCGCCGGTGGGCGTCGCGACGATGCGGTTCTTGGTCGTCACGCGGCCCAGGCGCAGGGGCGAGAACAGGTGCGGGAAATCCATGGGGGCCTTCCGAGGGGCGTCGGGACGGGGTGGGCGCTGGTGCACGGCGGCGGGGCGGCGACGGGGGCACGCGCCCCGCCGCCGTGCGGTCCTCAGCGGGCCGCGAGGGGCTCCGCGGCGGGCGCGACCACGGTGGCGTCGGCGGCGTCCTGCGCCGCACGGCCACGACGGTCGAGCAGCAGCGTCAGCACGAACGCGGTGACGATCGTGGCGAACACCGCGACGAAGTACGGCACGGCCCGCGGCGACGCGAGGAACGCCGGGGCACCCAGGACGCCGGAGAAGGCGAACGCGGTGACGTACACGTCGAACAGGCCGCAGATCAGACCGCCGACGAGACCACCGGCGACCACGGCCGCGAGGTACTTCTTGCTCTTGATGACCACGCCGTACAGGCCGGGCTCGGTGATGCCGGCGATGCCGTTGACGAACGCCGCCGACCCGGCGACGGTGCGGGTCTGCTTGTCGCGGGTGACCAGCAGCACCGCCAGCAGGACGCCGAGCATCGCGTAGTTGCCCATGCCGCCGGCGGCCAGCGCGTACTCCTTGCCCTGGTCGGCGAGGATCGCCAGCAGGATCGGGGTGACCAGCCAGTGCGCGCCGATCGCGATGACGAACACGAAGAACCCGCCGAAGATCAGGCTGAGGATCAGCGGGTACTGCACCAGCCAGTCGTACCCCGTGACCACGCCGTTGGCGATCGCGAACCCGATCGGGCCGAACACCAGCAGCATGAGCGGGACCATGACCAGCAGCGAGAACACCGGCACCAGCAGCAGGTGGGTGATCTGCGGGAGCACCCTCTTCAGACCGCGCTCCAGGTACGCGAACGCCCACATGCCGATGATGATCGGGATCACCGTGTTGGCGAACGACTGCCCCACGAACGGGATGCCGAGGAAGTCCAGGTCGGCGCCGGTGACGTTGATCGTCGTCAGCGTCGGCTCCATGAGCGCGGCGCCGATCGTGGCGCCGACGTAGGGGTTCGCGCCGAACTGCCGGGCGGCCGTGAAGGCCAGCAGCACCGGGAAGAAGTAGATCATCGCGTTGCCGGCGGCCGACAGGATCGCGTACGTGTTCGAGGTGTCCGCGAGCCAGCCGAACTGCAGGCACAGGGCCAGCAGCCCCTTGATGATGCCGACGGACGCGAGCACGGGGATGTACGGGGTGAAGATCGCGGAGATCGTGCCGAGCAGGCGGTCCAGCCACGTGCCGGACCTCGCGGGCTTCTCGGCGGTCGCCGCGGCGGCGGCCTGCTCCGGGGAGCGCACCTCGTCGTCGCCCGGCACGCCGGGGATCGCGGCGACGGCCTGGTAGGCGTCGGGGACGCCGGGGCCGACGATGACCTGCAGCTGGCCCTGGGAGTCCAGGACCCCGATGGCCTCGGGGCGCTCCTCGATGCGCTGGCGGTCGGCCTTGGTCGGGTCGACGAGCTGGAACCGCAGGCGGGTCGCGCAGTGCGTGACGTGCCTGATGTTCTCAGGGCCGCCCACGGCGTCGACGGTGACGCGAGCGAACTCGGTGTACATGGCTTCCTCTCTGCCCGGGCCGCGGCGTCGCGGACCGGATCCGGCTCGGCGGGGGACCGAGACCTGAAGGGGGGCGACTGCTCCGCCGCAGTCCGCACCGGCGCACGCGACGGACGACGGCACCGCGGCCCGCGGGCAGGGGGAGCCCGCGGCGCGACGCCGTCCGGGTCCTCGGAGGGGACAGCCACGTCGTCCTCGGCAGACCTGGGACCGTCCGTCCGGTCCCGGTGCGCGGAGGCGATCCAGACCCGGACGCACGGCTGACCGTGCGCCGGGCCACCGATCTTGCCTCCGCGAGGAGTAACAACCCTGTGGCCGTGCGTGAAGCGAGTGCTTCGGCGCAGAGCATGCCCCCGACGTCGGCCGCTCCGCAAGTGCCCAGGTCGCGGGGCGGCGTTTGACGGCGCGGGCCCGACCGCCGTAGAACTGGCGCACCAGGGTTGTTACTGAGCGGATCAGGCAAGACCTGAGGTGGACCGGCCGAGCCGGGCGCCTCGGGTCTTTTTTGTTGCCCTGGCCGGTCGTCCGACGTCGGGCGGCCGTCGAGAAAGGGAAGTCCGATGCCTCGACGTCGAGCACGAGTCGCCACCGCCACCGGCCTGCACGCCCGCCCCGCCGCGCTGCTCACCCGCCGCGCCGCGGACGGCGGTCACCCCGTCCGGATCGGCCGCGACGGCGAGACCCCGGTCGACGCGTCCAGCATCCTCCTGGTGATGGGCCTCAAGCTGCAGCACGGCGAGGAGGTCGAGCTGTCCTCCGTCTCCGACGACGCCGAGGCGCTGCTCGACGAGCTCGCCGCCCTGCTCGCGACCGACCTCGACGCGGTGGCGCAGGCGTGAGCGCCGGCGTCGCCCCCGCCGTCGGCGCCGTGAGCACCGAGCCGCTGCGCGGCATCGGCGTCGGCCGGGCCTGCGCCGTCGCGCCGGTGGCCCTGGTCGCGGCACCGCCCGTGGTGCCCGCCGACGAGCCGGCCCCTCGTGACGAGGCTGCCGCCGACGCCGCCGAGGCCCGGCTGCGTGCGGTGCTGGCCGAGGTCGGCGACGACCTGCGCGCCCGCTCCGCCGCCACGGCGAACCCCGACCTGCGGCACATGCTCGAGGCCGCCGCGACCATGGCCGCCGACCCGGCGCTCGCCGCCGAGGCCGCGCGCCTCGTGCACGCCGGCGCGGGTCCTGCCACGGCCGTCGACCAGGCCGCCGAGGGCTTCGCCGCGGTGTTCACCGCCGCGGGCGGCGACCTCGCCGAGCGCGCCACCGACCTGCGCAGCGTCAAGCACCGCGCCGTCGCCCGGCTGCTCGGCGTGCCGGAGCCCGGGCTCACGCTGACCGGTCCGGCCGTGGTCGTCGCGGACGACCTGTCCCCCGCCGACACCGCCGCGCTGGACCTGTCGCTCGTCGCCGCGATCGTCACCGAGCTCGGCGGACCGACCTCGCACACCGCCATCGTCGCGGGCCAGCTCGGGCTGCCGTGCGTGGTCCGGGTCGCCGGCGCCACCGCGCTGGCCGCGGGCACCCCCGTCCTGGTGGACGCCGGCGCGGGCACCGTCACGCCCGACCCGACGCCGGAGCAGGTCGCCGTCGTCGAGCGCCGCGGGGCCACCGAGGCCGTCATCGCCGCCACGACCGGCCCGGGCGCGACCGCCGACGGGCACGCGCTGCCGCTGCTCGCCAACGTCGGCACCCCCGCCGACGCCCGCGAGGCCGCCGACCGCACCGAGGGCGTGGGCCTGTTCCGCACCGAGGTGCTGTTCCTCGACGCGCGCACCGAGCCGTCGGTCGCCGACCAGACGGCCGCGTACGCGCAGGTCGTCGAGGCCTACGCCGGTCGCAAGGTCGTCATCCGCACCCTGGACGCCGGCGCGGACAAGCCGCTGGCGTTCGCCACGCAGCCCGACGAGGAGAACCCGGCCCTCGGCGTGCGCGGCTACCGCCTGGTGCGCTCCGTGCCCGGCGTCGTGGAGCACCAGCTCGAGGCCCTCGGCGCGGTCGTGCGCGCCCTGCCGGTCGAGCGCCGCGGCGACGTGTGGGTGATGGCCCCGATGATCGCCACCCCCGCGGAGGCGCGCGCGTTCGCCGTCGCAGCCCGGGCCGCCGGCATCACCACGGTCGGCGTCATGGTCGAGGTCCCCGCGGCCGCGCTGCGCGCCGAGGCGATCCTCGCCGAGGTCGACTTCGTCTCCCTGGGCACCAACGACCTCGCCCAGTACACGATGGCCGCCGACCGCCTGCGCGGGGAGCTCGCCGACCTGCTCGACCCGTGGCAGCCCGCCGTCCTGGAGCTCGTCGCCGCCACCGCGCGTGCCGGCGCCGCCACGGGCAGGCCGGTCGGGGTGTGCGGGGAGTCCGCGTCCGACCCGCTCATGGCCCTCGTGCTGGCCGGGCTGGGGATCACGTCGCTGTCGATGGCCGCGGTGCGGGTGCCCGCGGTCCGGTACGCGCTGCGCGGCGTCACCCTCGACGCCTGCCGGGCGATGGCCGACGCGGCGCTGTCCGCGCCGGACGCCGCCGCCGGCCGGGCCGCCGTGGAGGCGCTGCTCGACGCCGACGTCGCCCGGGTGCTGCTCGGGGGCTGACGGTGCCGGCGCCCCCGCGCGTCCGGGGGACCCCCGGTCGGATGACATCGGGAAAACGATTCCCCGCACAGCGGGGGCGCCGGGCATGATCCGGTGGTGCTCTCCGCGGACGACGTGCTCCGGGTCCGGTTCGCCGCGACCCACCTCCGGCACGGCTACGACCAGGTCGAGGTCGACGACCTGCTCGACCAGGTCGTCGCCACGCTCCGCCACGGCGGGGCGCCCGGCACCCTGACCGCGGCGGACCTGGACGCCGTCTCGCTGCGGACGCGCCGGCTGTCCGGGGGGTACGACACCGGCCAGGTCGACGCGTTCCTCGCGAGGGTGCGGGCGACGCTCGCGGAGCGCGAGCGGCTGGCGCGCCTCCGCCTCCGGCGCCGGCCGTGACCGCCGGACCCGCCGGGCGCGAGTAGCCTCGGGTCGCGGGCCGCACCCCGGAGCGCGCGGCCACGGAGGAGCAGTCGTGGGACACCCGGTACCGAAGTGCCCGATCCGGCCCGGGGACGCGTGCACGCTGTGCTTCCCCGGCGCGGACGGTCCGCAGAACTGCGGCCTGGTCTGGCTGGTCATGGACGACGAGGACCAGCGCGCCGAGCTGCACGAGATCACGGTGACGCAGCGCCGGGCGGGCCGCTGAGCGCACCGGCGCGCCACGCGGGACGTCACCCGACGCGGGCCGCCCCGAGATGCCCGCGCCTCACCCCCCGCGGCGCGCCCGACCGCGGGTCGGTACGAGGGTGTGCAGGAGGTACGTCGCCGCCGCCCCCAGCATGATGACGTCCTTGGCGATGCCGACCCCGTCGGGGCTCGGTCGCGGGTCGGACGGGCCGCGGCGCAGCGCGGGCGTGCGCAGGTACATCCCGACCAGCGCGGCGGAGAAGGCCGTGAACCCGGCCGCCACCAGGCGCCGGGGGGCCACGGGCGCCAGCAGCCCGACCCCCAGGGCGATCTCCGAGGCGGCCAGCGCCCGGGTGAACACCGCCGGCTCGACGTCCCCCAGGAACGGGTACGCGCCTGCCGCCGTGCCGTGGTAGCGGGCGGCGGCCTGCTCGTCCGCGCCCAGCTTGTCCACGCCCGAGCTGAGGATGTACGCGCCGGCGCCCAGGCGCAGCGGGAGATCACGCAGGTCCATGCAGTCCTCCTCCGGTGTCCTGCCGGACGCGGTCGCCGCTCCTGCTCGTCGGCTCCCCACGGGTCCGGTCCGGACCCGACGCTACGACGCCCGGCGCGTGCCCGCACCCGTGGCGGCCCCGCGCGCCCGGGGCGCACCGACGCGCGACCGGCCCACCGCGGCACCCGCCGGAGCCGCCGGGTCACCCCCGCACGGCGGCCGGTGCCGTGGCCCGCACCGCCGCCGCGAGCGGCAGCGTCAGCCCGATGAGGGCGACCACCCCGACGAGCCCGCCGAGCACGACCGGGTCGACGACCGGCACCGGCACCCCCAGCAGCCCCTGGCCGACGCCGGCCAGGGCCGGCAGCACGCATGCCAGGCCGACCAGCACGGCCGTCGCCGTGACGAGGGCCGACTCCACGCCGACCATGCCCAGCAGCTGCGGCCGGGTGGCTCCGGTGCGCGCGAGCAGCGCGAGCTCCGCCCGCCGGGAGCCGACCGTGCCCACGAGCGTGCTGCCCGCGGCGACCGCGACGAAGGCCAGCAGCGCGAGCAGGAGCGCCGTGGACAGCCCCTGCTCCCCCGCCACGGCGTCCCGCACCGACCGGGCGTACCCGTCGGCCCCGGTCACCTCGAGCCCCGTCGCCGCGACGGCGTCCCGGACCGGACCGACGTCGGCCGGGTCGACCGCACGCACCAGCACCGTGGCACCCGCGGCCCCGGCCGCCACGGAGGAGCCGGAGCCCACGAGGTAGTCGCCGAGCCCCAGCCCGCGCTCGTAGACCGCGACGACGGTGAGCGTGGTCTCCGCGCCGCCGACCCGCACCCGCACCGGGTCGCCGAGCGCCGCCATCCCGCCGAGCGCCGCCTCCCGGCTCACCGCGACCGTGCCGGCACCGGCCAGGTCCGCGAGCGAGCCCGCGCGCACGTCCGGGTCGAGCAGGTCGCCGTCGGGCGGGACGGTGCGCAGCGTCGCGGGCTCCCAGGACAGCGCGTCGAGGAACGGCAGGTCCTCGTCGTCCTGGTCGATCCGGACCTGCGCGGGCACCAGCGCCGTCACCCCGGCCTCCGCCACGCCCGGCAGCGCGGCGACCTCCGCCACCCGCTCCGGGGCGACCCCGGCGGCCGACCCGCGGTCCTGCACCACGAGATCCGCCGCGACGCCCGCGCGCAGCTGCTGCTCGGCGGCCTCGGCGACCGCACGGCCGACGCCGGACTGCACCGTGCCGAGCGCCAGCAGCAGCGCGAGCGGGACGACCGCCCCGGTGAGCCGGCGGGAGAACCCGCGGGCGTTGCCCAGCGCCAGGGTCGGCACCGCGCGCGATCCACGCCCCCGGCGCAGACCGCGCTCCGCACCCCACCGGACCAGCAGCGGCCCGACCAGCGCGGCGGCGACCAGCAGCAGGAGGGCGGACGTCGTCGCGGCCGCACCCCCCAGCAGGCCGGGCACGACGAAGGGCACGAGCGCGACCACCAGACCGGCGACGGCCAGCACCGCCGCGGTGCGGCTCCGGCCGCGCGGGAGGCCACGCGGCTCCACCGCCGACCGCTGGACGGCGCTCGCCGGGCTGAGCCGCGCGCTCTCCCGGCCGGCCAGCCGCGCGCCGAGCAGCGCCGTCGGCACCAGCAGGACGAGCGCCACGAGCACCGGCCAGGGCGACAGCGCCGGGGTGAACCCGGCGGGCGCGATCCCGCCCGCCGCCAGCACCCCCGAGAGCAGGGGCGCGAGCAGCAGGCCGGGCACGGCGCCGAGCGGCGCGGCGACAGCGAACACCAGCAGCACCTCGGCCGTGATCATCCGGCGCACCTGCCCGGTCGTGGCCCCGACCGCCCGCAGCAGCGCGAGCTCCCGGGCCCGGGGACGCAGCGCACCGGCGAAGGTCGACGCCACCACGAGCAGCGCGATCAGCACGGCGGTCCCCGCGAACGAGGACGCGACGGTGACCAGCACCGCCCCGGCGGGGTCGTCCCCGGCACCGCCCGCCAGCCGGACCCCGGCCTCGACCCAGACGCCGGTCGCGGTCAGCAGCGCCGCCGCGAGCGCCACGACCACCGCGCTGCCCGTCAGCGCGCCGCGGTGCACCCGCACCGCCGAACGGGCCGACGCCCACACGGCGCTCATCGGCCCAGCTCGATCATCCGGGCCGTGACCTGCTCGGTCGTCGGCGCGTCGAGGTGCCCGGCGATCAGGCCGTCGGCGAGGAACAGCACCCGGTCCGCCGCCGCGGCGACGTGCGCGTCGTGCGTCACCAGCACCAGCGTCTGGTCCAGCGTCGACGCCGTCGTGCGGAGCACGTCGAGCACCTGGTCGCCGGTGTGCGAGTCGAGCGCACCGGTCGGCTCGTCGGCGAACACCACCGCCGGCCGCGTGATCAGCGCCCGGGCGATCGCGACCCGCTGGGCCTGCCCGCCCGACAGCTCGCCCGGGAGGCGGTCCGCCGTCCCGTCCAGCCCGACGGCGGCCATCAGGTAGCGGCGCAGGTGCGCGTCGGGGGCACGGCCGCCGAGCAGCAGCGGCAGCGCGATGTTCTCCGCGACGGTGAGGTGGCCGACGAGGTTGTACGCCTGGAACACGAAGCCGATGCGGTCCCGCCGCAACCGGGTCACCGCGTCCGGGGACATCGCGGTCAGGTCGGACCCGCCCACGACGACCCGGCCCGCGGACGGCCGGTCGAGGCCCGCGGCGCAGTTCAGCAGCGTCGACTTGCCCGACCCGGACGGCCCCATGACGGCCGTGAACGAGCCGGGCGCGAGCGCCAGGGAGACGCCCGCGAGCGCCGCGACCGTGCGGGCGCCGTCGGGGTAGGTGCGGTACACGTCCTCGAGCAGGACCGCGGGTCCGGCGGCGCTCGGGGGCGGGCCCACGGGGGTGGTCGGGGTGGGTGCGGGTGCGGACATGGTCGGGCTCCTCGTCGGGGGATCGGCGTCTCCTCGACGCTACGAACCCGGCGCACCGCCCCTCCAGCCGCCTGCGACGGAACCCGCGGGCCTGCATCCTCCGACGCAAGCCGTCCGCCCGACGGCCGACCTCAGTCCTCGTCGGGGACGGCGACCACCCGGTTCTGGTACGCCCAGACCACGGCCTGCAACCGGGACCGGACCCCGAGCTTCGGCATCATCCGCGCCAGGTGCGACTTCACGGTCGAGACCTCGACCACGAGCTCCGCGGCGATCTCCTCGTTGGACATCCCCTGCGCGAGCAGCCGCAGGATGTCCTGCTCGCGGGCGGTCAGCACGTCCGCCCCGCGCTGCACCGTGACCGGCTGCAGCCGGCGGCGGCCGGCGAACTCCCGCAGCACCCGGTGGGTGAGCGCCTGGTCGAGCGTGCCCCGCCCCGCGGCGACCTGGCGGACGGCGTGCACGATCGTCTCCGGCTCGGCGTCCTTGAGCAGGAACCCGGAGGCACCCGCCTCCAGCGCGCCGAACACGTACTCGTCCAGGTCGAAGGTCGTCAGGACCAGCACCGGCACCGGCCGCTCGACCTGCGGCCCGCACAGCTCGCGCGCGACGCCGATCCCGTCCCGCCCGGGCATCCGGATGTCGAGGCAGACCACGTCGGGCCGGGTGCTCCGGGCGAGCGCGACCGCCTCGTCGCCGTCGGCGGCCGCGCCGACCACCTCGAGGTCGGGCTCGGCGGACAGCAGCGCGGACAGGCCGGTGCGGACCAGCGGCTGGTCGTCGGCGACGAGCACCCGGATCACGGAGCGTCCCCCTCGGTCGTGGGCCGCGCCCGGTCCGGGGCGGCCGGCTCCCGCGGGAGGGCGAGCCGGACCTCCCAGCCGCCGTCGGGCGTCGGTCCGTGGCGCAGGTCGGCACCGACGAGGGCGGCCCGCTCGCGCATGCCCCGCAGCCCGTACCCGCCGTCCGGGGGCACGGGGGCCGCCGGGGGCACGGGGCCGGTCGCGGGCGCGCCGTTCCGGACCGTGAGCACGACGGCGCCCGCCGCGCGGTCGTCGACGGTGACCCGGCACGCCGACCCGGGCGCGTGGGCGCGGGCGTTCGCCAGCGCCTCCTGGACCATCCGGTACCCGGCGAGCTGCGCGAGCGGGCCGGTGCCCTCCCCGAGGGGACCGGCCGTGCCGGCACCGAGCACCTCGAGCGTCACGTCGCCGCCGGGGCCCGCCGCCGCCACGACGAGGTCGGGGACGGCCGCCAGGGTCAGCGCCGACGTCTCGGCGCCGTCCTCCGCGCGCAGCAGCCCGACGACCCGGCGCAGGTCGGCGAGCACGAGGCGGCTCTGCTCCCGCACGTCGCGCACCCCCTGCCGGGCCGCCTCGGGGTCGGTGCCGATCTGCCGGTCCACGGCGGACGCCATCAGGGCGATGCCGGACAGGTGGTGCGCGGCGATGTCGTGCAGCTCGCGTGCCATCGCGGTCCGCTGGGTCGCGAGGGCGGTCTGCACCCGCGCCTCCTGCTCCCGGGCCAGCGCGCGCAGCTCGCCGGCCTGCGCGTCGCGCACCGCGCGCCGCGACGCGACCACCAGCGCGGGGACGAGTCCCAGGGCGACCACGGCCAGCGCCTCGGCGACGGCGGCGAGGACGACGAGCCCCGGCGCCGCGCCCGCGCCCGCGCCCGCCGCGCCGTACCCGACGGCGAGGAGCACGACCGCCGCCGCGAGCGGGGCCCGGAGCCGGGCGACCGCCGCCGTGACCGCGGTCCGGTAGACGACCACGACGACCGCGAGGGCGACCAGCCCGGACGCGGCACCGGGACCGGGGCCGGCCAGCGGCAGCAGGGCCGGGACCGCCGCGACCACGAGCGCCGTGCGCGGCGCGGCCCGGGCCCCGGCGACCGCGGCGGCCTGCACGGCCAGCGCGAGCACGACGACCCACCACCCCGCACCGCCGACGGACGGCAGGTCGACGGGTTCGGCCGGCTCCGCCGCGGCGAGGGCGGGCAGCGCGAGCAGGCCGGCCACCCCCAGCGCGAAGGTCACCGCCGCGGCGACCACGTCCCCGCCCCGGGGCGCCGCCCGGTCCCGGGCGGTGACGGCGGAGGGCGGGACGGGCACGTCGACGATCGTCGCACGGCCCTCCGGGCGGGCGCGGCCCGGGAGCGGACGGCGACGGCCGGCGCACCGGTGCCCGGCCCACGCCGCGTGCCCGGGTGCGGGCGTTCCCGGCACCGGCTTGGCAGGATGTCCGTGCCGCCGCGTGTCCGTCGTACCGTGCCTGCCGCCCCGGCGGGCCGCGGGGGCAGCCGACGCCGTCGACGCAGACGGCCCCGCGACCAGGACGAGGAGACGACGATGACGGGTTGCCGCCCACCGGACCGCCGGTCGGCGGTCCGCCGGTGACCGCGGGAGCCGGCCCGGCGCCCTCCGGGATCCACGGCGCACCCGGGCTCCCGTCCTGGCTGGTGCCGCGACCGCACCTCGTGTCCCGGCTGGACGCCGCGGTGCCGCTGACGGTGCTGCGCGCCCCGGGCGGCGGCGGCAAGACGACGCTCGTGACCGAGTGGGCCCACGGCCCCGGGCGGTCCGCACGGGGGGTGTGGGTGGAGCCGGGGCTGCGGCAGGCCGGATCCCGGACCCTGTGGGGCACCGTCGTCCAGGCCGTGGCCGACGCGGGCGTCCCGGACGGCCACCCCTTCGCCGCGGGCCGGGCGGGGCTGCCGGGCGGGGACCTCGCCACGTTCCTGGTGCGGGGCTTCACCCTGCTCGGGCCGTTCGTCGTCGTCGTCGACGGGGCGGGTGCGCTGGACCAGCGCGCGGCCGCCTCGGTGGTGCACCTCCTCGGCGCCGTCCCGACCACCCGGGTGATCGCGGCGGTCCGCGGCATCGGACCGCTGGAGTCGCCGCAGGCCCGCGCCCGGCTCGACGTGCAGGTGCTGTCGCCCCGCGACCTCGCGCTCGACCTCCCGGAGACGGCCGCGCTCCTCGGCGTCGAGCCCGTCGCCGCGCGGATCGCCCACCGCACCACCGAGGGGTCGCCCCTGGCGACCCGGCTGCTCGCGATCACCGGTGCCGCCGCCTCCGGTGCCGGGCGGGCGCTGGAGGGCGTGGCGGCGGAGGTCGTGCGCGACCTGGACGCCCCGACGGCCGCGTTCGTGACGGCCACGGCGACCGCGGACCTGCTGTCGCCCGGCCTCGCCGCGACCCTGAGCGGCCTGTCCGAGCGGGACGCGGCGCAGGCGCTCACCCGGGTCGAGGAGCTCGGCCTGGGCACCTGGACCGGGCCCGGCGCGACGTTCGGCTACACCCCCGTCGTCCGGACCAGCGTCCGCGCGGGGATGCGGCGCGAGTCCCCGGAGGAGTTCCGCCGGCTGCGGCGCACGGTCGCCGGGTGGAGCGACCGGCACGGCCACGGGGTGGAGGCCCTGCGCGCGGCGGTGGACGCCGACGACCTGGACCTCGCGACGCAGGTCGCCCGGCGCGCGTGGCGCGAGCTGCTCCTCGAGCGGACGGGCAGCATCCGCGCCGCGCTGCACGGGGTGCCCCTGCGCCGGCTGCAGCGGTACCCGGTGCTGCTGTTCCTGCTGGGACTGGGGTACAACGCGGACCCGGACGCCCGGCTGCGCGCCGTCGCGCTGCTCGGCTACGCGGCGGCCTCCTCCCGGGTCGACGCCCG
>DAMBCY010000007.1:17846-24548 GCA_032056255.1 Cellulomonas sp.
ACGCCCGCCGCGTCGCCCCGCACGACCGGCTGCTGCTGCGCCTGATCGAGATGGTCGCGCTGCGCCTCACCGGGCGCGTCGGCGCCGCCGCGCGCGCCGCCGTCGACGTCGTGCACCGCGCCGACGAGCTGACACCCGACCAGCGCGAGCAGGTCGTGGACGTCCTGCCCGCCCTCTACTCGCAGGCCGGGACGACGCTGCTGTACGCGGGCCGCTGGCCGGAGGCGGTCGAGGCGTTCGACCGGGGGCTCGCGTCCGCCACGACGCCGTTCGAGCAGCTGCCCAACCTCGCGCTCCTCGTCGGCACGCTCGCGCTCGACGGGGCGATGGACCGCGCCGAGCCCCTCACCCGCCGGGTCAGGGCCGGGATCTGGCCCCCCGGGATGCTCGAGGGGTACAGCGGGACGCTGTACCACGTCGCCGAGGCCCTCGCCGCCCTGGAGGAGTTCGACTCCGCAGGGGCGCAGCGCCGCCTCGACGTCCTGGGACCGCACCTGTCCACGATCGAGCACTGGCCGCTGATCGCGCAGGTCCAGGCGATGGTCGACCTGCTGCACCTCGGCCCGGAGGGCGCGCTCGCCCGGTTCGACGCCACCGTGCGCAGCCACGCCGGCCGCCAGCCCGCCCACCGCCCCAGCGCGGCCGGGCTGGAGGCCACCCGGGCCACCCTGCTCGTCGCGGCCGGCCGCCCCCTGGCCGCGATCGAGGCGCTGCCCCGCACGCCCGACGACCCCGCCCGCCTCGTCGCGCTCGCCCGTGCCCGCCTGCACGCCGGACGACCGGGCGAGGCGCTGGCGGCGCTGTCCGCGAAGGGCCTCGCCGGCCGGTCCTCGATCCGGGTCGACGTCGACGCGGCGCTGGTGGCCGCGCTCGCGCTCGCGGCGTCCGGCCGCCCGGACGACGCGGCGGGCGACCTCGCGCGTGCGGAGGCGCTCACCGCGGTGCACCGGGTGCGGCTGCCCCTCGCGCTGCTGTCCGCCGAGGACCGCGCGACGCTCGCCGACCTGGCCGAGCGGCACCGTTCGACCGAGCTCGCGGCGGCGCTGGCGCGGGCGGGCGCCACGTCGGTCGCGAGCCCGAGACCCCTCCCGCCGCTCACCCCGCGGGAGGCGGTCGTGCTGCACGCGCTGACCCGCACCGGGTCCGCCGCGGAGATCGCCGAGGCGCTGGTCGTGAGCAGCAACACCGTGAAGTCGCAGCTCCGGTCGCTGTACCGCAAGCTCGGCGTCGCCTCGCGGGAGGAGGCGCTCGAGACGGCGCGGCGGACGGGTCTGCTGAGCGCCCAGGACGTCCCGGCCCTCGAGTGAGCCGCGCGGCACCGCCGGGCACGGACGACGCAGGGGCCCCGGAGCACCTCGCGGTGCCACCGGGGCCGCTGCGTCAGGGGGCCGGGGTCAGCCCCGGGCCGCCCGGCGGCGCCAGCCCACCAGCGCCGCCCCGGCCAGGAGCAGCAGCAGCGCCCCGGCCGCACCGGCGACGGTCTCCGACCCGGTGACCGCCAGGGGGGAGGACGGCGCGGGGTCGGCCGCCGGCGGGTCCGCGACGGGCGGTGCCGGCTCGGCCGGCGCGTCGACGTACGTGATGCGCACCTGCGCCGCCGTCACGTTGCCGAGGACGTCGCTCACCTGGTACCCGACGGGCGTCGGGTCGGCCAGGAAGCCGGCCGCGGGGCTGAACGTGATCGCCCCGGTCACGGGGTCGACGGTCCAGGTGCCCTCGCCGGTCACGACCAGGCGCGTCACGAGCGCCCCGCCGGCCGGGTCCACCAGCCGCACCGTCGCCGGGTCCAGCGTCCCGCGGTCGTTGCCGAGCACGTCGACCGTGACCGCCGTGCCGCGCGGGTTGCCCTCGTCGGCGTCGTCGGCCGCCTGCGGCAGGTACGTGACGACGACCTGGGCCGAGGCCACCTCGCCCGAGGACGTGGCGACCTCGTACTCGACCGGCGTCGGGTTCCCGTTGTAGCCGTCCCCGGGGGTGAACGTGATCCGGCCCGTCGTGGTGTCGACGCTCCAGACCCCCTCGCCCTCGACCGGCAGCCGCGTGACGCGGCGGCCCGCGGGGTCGATCAGGCGCACGCTCGCCGGGTCGAGGTCACCGGTGTCGTTGCCGACGACGTCGACCGTGACCGGGTCGCCGAGCGTGTGGCCCGCGCTCAGGTCGTCCAGCGCGACCGGCAGGTAGGTGATGGACACGGTCGCCCCGACGGTGTCGCCGGTCGAGTCCGTGACCCGGTACCCCACCGGCGTGGGATCGCCCACGAAGCCGGCCTCGGGCGTGAAGGTCACCGCGCCGTCCTGCGGGTCGACCGACCAGGTCCCCTCGCCCGGCACCACGAGCTCCGTGACGAGCGCGCCGTCCGGCCCGGCCAGGCGCACGCTCCCGGGGTCCAGGTCGCCGGCGTCGTTGGACAGCACCGCCACGCGGACCGCCTCGCCGAGCGTGTTGCCCCGGTCGACGTCGTCGACCGCGTCGGGCACGTAGCCCACCGTGACCACGGCCGCGACCGTGTCGCCCGTCGTGTCCGTGACCTCGTACGGGACGGGCCTCGGGTCGACCAGGAAGCCGGCCTCGGGCGCGAAGGTCACCCGCCCGGTGGCCGGGTCGACCGTCCACGTGCCCTCGCCGGGCACGACGAGCCGGTCGACGCGCCCTCCGGCCGGGTCCACCAGCCGGACGCTGCCGGGCACCAGGTCACCGGTGTCGTTGGCCAGCACGTCGACGACCACGACCTCGCCGATCGCGTGTCCCGCGTCGGTGTCGTCGGCGGCCGCCGGCAGGTACTCGACCACCACGGCGGCGGTCGCGGTCAGGCCGTTCGCGTCGGTGACCCGGTAGGCCACGGGCGCGGGGTCCACCAGGAACCCCGCCTCGGGCGCGAAGGCGACCGCGCCCGTCACCGGGTCCACCGTCCAGGTGCCCTCGCCGGGCACCACCAGGGACGTCACCCACGCGCCGGACGGGTCGCGCAGCACGACGCTCGACGGGTCGAGGTCGGCGCTGACGCCGCTGTCGTTGCCCAGCACGTCCACCACGACCACGTCGCCGATGGTGTTGCCGGTGTCCGAGTCGTCGGCCGCGGTCGGCGGCGCGATCAGGTCGACCGTCGCCGTGGCGGTGTTGTCGTCGGACGCGCCGCGGTCCTCGACCGAGGCGACGTTCGTCAGGGTGGCGCCGGGGGCACCCGCGGCGGTCTGCGTGTAGACGACCGTCAGGACCTCCCCGACGTCGAGCCCGCGGCTGCCCGTGGCGTCCTGCCCGAGCAGCGCGAACGGCCGCGCGCACTCCAGCTCGGCGGGCGCGGGCTGGCCGGCGGCCGTGCCGCACACGACCGCACCGCGCTCGAACGCGTCGTTCGCGCCGCCGCTGGTCGCGACGGACGTGAGCGTCGCCGCGCCGCTGCCCGGCAGGACGTCCCGCAGGGTCACGACGTCGCCGCGGGTCATCGCCGCGGGGCCCTGGTTGGTGACCGTGACGGTCCAGGTCAGCGTGTCGCCCGGCTGCGCGGACGCCGTCGCGGCGGCCGGGCCGCCGTCGACGGAGACCGTCTTGGTCACCGCGAGGTCGTAGGCGCACGGGACCCAGGTGAGCGAGATCGACCCGTCCGCCCCCGACCCGGTGCCGGTCTGGCGCCCGACCGCCGAGGCGGACACGCCCGTGGCGCCCGCCGCGACGTAGCTCGAGCCGCCACCGCCACCGCCGCCGGCGACGGTCTCGATGCGCGTGCCGGTCCCGTCGGACTGCGAGTTCTGGATGATCGTCGAGGCGCCGCCGCCACCACCGGTGTAGCCGCCGCCACCGCCGCCACCGGCGTCGTAGTTCGGGTCGTACGCCCCCGCGCCGCCCGCGCGGTCCGTGCCGGGCAGCCCGTTCAGCGATGCGTCCGTGCCGTGCACGCCGCCCGCGCCCGGAGCGGTCGTCCCGCCCCCGGACCCGCCGCCCACGACGATGCGCGTGCCGTCCGCGGCCTGACCCTCGTAGCCGTCGGTGCCCACGGATCCGCCGGCCGTCTCGCCCGCCGCCGTGGGCAGACCCGCGTCGCCGCCGAAGCCGTCGACCGAGACGGAGTGCCCACCGCCGGAGCCGCCGCCACCGCCGGCCAGGACGGCCAGCTCGCCGCCGAGGACCAGCTCGCTGTAGCCGCCGCCGCCGGCGCCGCCGTGCTGCCCGCCGACCGCACCCCCGGCGCCGCCGCCGTTCGCCCCGCCGACGCCGCCGGCGTTGCCGGTGTTCTGCCGGCCGCCCCCGCCGACCGAGCCGGTGTAGGGCGTCCCCGCCACCACGTCGAACGTCGCCGTGACCCGGGCACCGCCGCCGTTGGCCCCGAGGCCGTTGGCCCCGGCCGCCGACCGGCCGCCCGCGCCACCGACGGCCACGACCTCGACGGAGCAGGTGCCGTCGGGGACGGTGCCGGCCAGCGGGCCCACCCCGAAGACGCCGGACGGCGCCCCGGGGGCCGGGTCCGCGGACGCGGTCGGCGCGAGCGCCACCGGGACGACCCCGGCGGCGAGCACCGCCAGCGTCGTGACGCCCGCGAGCACGGCCCGGCGCGCTCCTGCGGGGCGCCGTCGCGCCGTCGTCCACCCGTGACCGGGCGTGGATCCGTGCTGCACATCTCCTCCAGGCTGTTCCGACACGGCCACGACGCCGCGCGGCGTGACCTGGCGGAGGGCAGGTGACGCCCTCGCTCCCGCGGAAGCCTGTGGGACGTACGTCCTGGATCAGGGCTGGTCAGCGGCGACTTCACACCGCACTTCACCCCGGCGAGGCGGGTCAGCCGAGCGCGGGTCGGCGCCGGCGCACCGCCGGGACGAGCGCGGCCACCCCCGCCGCGAGGGCCAGCGCCGCGGGGAGCGCCGGGTGCCACCCGTAGC
The DNA here is from genome assembly GCA_032056255.1 of Cellulomonas sp. GTDB lineage: Bacteria > Actinomycetota > Actinomycetes > Actinomycetales > Cellulomonadaceae > Cellulomonas. Next base: position 22,718 of record DAMBCY010000007.1, read on the forward strand.
TCGTCGTGGCCAGCGCCGGCCCCGCGACGAAGGTGAGCCCGTTCACCGCGTGGACCAGCCCCGCCACGTCGCCCTGGCGCTCCGGACCGACCGCGGCCGCGGCGGCCGAGGTGCACCCGGCCCCCGCCACGCCCAGCCCGGCACCGAAGACCAGCGCGACCGCCGCCAGCGCGGGCGCCGGGACCGGGACGGTGTAGACCAGCACGGCCAGGACCGCCGTCGCCGACCCGCGACGCACGAGGCGCCAGGGGCTCCAGCCCACCGCGGGCACCACGACCCCCTGGGCGACGAGCGAGCCGAGTCCGGCGACGAGGAGCAGCACCCCGGTCAGACCGGTCGACCGCGCCGGCCCCAGGTCGTAGCGGTCCTGGACGAGGAAGCCGACGCTGCCCTGCACGAGCGCGAGCGCGAGGAAGACACCGGCGGACGCGGCCACGGCCGCCCGGACGCCGGGGACGCGCAGCAGCGCCGTCCGCGGGGGCCCCTGCGGCGGCGGGGCCGGCGAGGGCGCCGGCGAGGGGGCCGGCGAGGGCGCCGGCGAGGGGGCCGGCGAGGGGGCCGGCGAGGGGGCCGGCGACGCCCCGGCGGTGCCGGTCGCCGCCGGCACCGCCCACCCGCGCACCACGGCGACCCCGACCACCGCGACGACCAGCACGGGGACCACCCCGAGCACCGGCGCCACCAGCGACAGCGACCCGGTCGCGGCGGCCAGGCCGGCACCCAGCATCGTCGCGAGGCCCCGGACCGCACCCGCCCGGGCGATCCAGCCCACGCGCGCGGCGGCCGAGCCCGACCCGGCGACGAGCTGCCGCTGGACCGCGGGCGCGACCGCCGCGACGGCGATCCCGACGAGCACGCCCCGCGCCGCGAGCAGCAGCACCCAGGCCGGCACCGGCGGGAGGCCGGCGGCACCGGCGAGCACGGCGGCCATCCCCAGCACCCCCGCGAGCCCCGCGCCGACGCCGACGAGCAGGACGGGCCGGGACCCCCGCCGGTCGGCGATCCGGCCCCAGGCGCGGCTCGAGAGCACGACGACGGCCGCCGAGGTGGACGTCACGGCGCCCGCCTGCCAGTCCGGCAGGCCGAGCACCCGGGTGGCCGCGGGCAGCACCACCGCGGTCGTCGCCTGGGTCACCACGGCCGCGAGCAGCGCGAGCAGACCGGCGGCGCCCGCCGGGGACGGGACGGCGTCGCGCAGGCGTGCGCCGGGGCGCGCTCCGGCGTCCGGGCGGGGGCCCGCTGGTCTCTTCGGCACGGGCGCGACCCTACCCAGGCCCGGTGCGCGCCCGCGGCGCCCCGGTCCCCTGCGCAGGCACCGGGGGCGAGGACGACGGCCTCGCCCGCATCCTGCGCCGGGTGCGCGACCGGCTCCACCCGGTGCCGCGGCGGTCCGCCGCCCCCACCCCGACCGGGCGCTCGCCGGCGCTCGGCACACTCGTCGGTGCCGGGACGTCGGCGAAGAGCGGGCGGGCGGGTACCTCGATCGTCACCGTGCCGTCGGCCGTGCCGGGCCGCACCACGACGACGAGGACCTTCTGACCGTGCTCGCTGGGCCCGTCGTCGACCGACCCGTCGCCGGGACCGCGTCGGCCGACCGCACCGCCGGCCGACGGTGCCGGTCCGGGCGCCGGTGGTGGACGCCCGGACCGGCACCGCAGGTCAAGGGGTCCGCCTCCTGCGTCGCCAGGTGAGGGCGGTGCCGAACACCAGCGCTGCCAGGGCCGCCGCGAGAGCCCCGGGGACGTCCGCCCCGGTCGCCGCCAGCCCGGGCGCGACGACGGTCAGCTCGCTCCAGCCGAGCACCGCCCCCTGCGCGTCGGTGACCACGAGC
>DAMBCY010000008.1:0-23522 GCA_032056255.1 Cellulomonas sp.
TTGATGACGAGGAACAGCCCCTTCGCGATGATGAAGCCGAGCGGGGCGCCGAGCTGCGGGAACGTGCCGTACCAGGCGCGCCGGCCGGCCGGGGCGTTCTCGGTGGCGACCAGCGCGGCCCCGGACCACTCGCCGCCGAGCGCGAACCCCTGCGCGAGCCGGAGCACCAGCAGCAGCACGGTCGCGGTGAGGCCGATGTGGTCGAAGGTCGGCAGGACGCCGATGAGGAACGTCGCGACGCCCATGGTGAGCAGCGAGTGGACGAGCGTGGTCTTGCGCCCGCGGCGGTCGCCGAGGTGGCCGAAGAAGATCGCGCCGACCGGCCGGGCGACCATCGCGGCGCCGAACACCGCGAACGAGGCGAGCAGGGCCGTCTGGTCGTTGCCGGTCGGGAAGAACAGCCTCGGGAACACGAGGACCGCGGCCGTCGCGTAGACGTAGAAGTCGTAGAACTCGATGGTGGTGCCGACGAGGCTGGCGGCGATGACGCGCGACGGGGAGTTCAGCGGCCGGTTCGCGGCCGGGGGCTGCGACGGGTCGGTGGCGGGCACGGCGGTGGCTGTCATGAGGACGACTCCGGTCGAGACGGTCTGCGGGCGCGCCGGGACCACGGGTGAGGTGGTCGGCTGCTGCTGCCCGGGGACGTGCTCGTGGTGCTCCGGCGCGAGGTCGAGCGTGCCACGGTCTCACCTCTCGGTCACCCCACGTCCGCATCGCGGACGCCCCGGGCGGCGACGGGACGCCGGTCCCTCCCCGGGCCGGCGCGGGCCGCGGACCTGGGGACGACGGCGCGGGGGTGTCGGTGCCGTGCGGCAGAGTGGCGGCATGACGACCACCGCGCACCCGCCGGCCGGACGCCGGTGCTTCGGCGACGGCGACCCGCTCTACGAGCGGTACCACGACGAGGAGTGGGGCGTCCCGGTGCACGGGGAGCGCGAGCTGTACGAGCGCATCTCGCTCGAGGCGTTCCAGTCCGGGCTGTCCTGGATCACGATCCTGCGACGGCGCGAGGGCTTCCGGCAGGCGTTCGCGGGCTTCGACGCCACGGTCGTCGCCGGCTACGACGAGCACGACGTGGAGCGGCTGCTGGGGGACACGGGCATCATCCGGAACCGCGCGAAGATCACCGCGACGATCGCCAACGCCCGGGCGCTGCTGGACCTGCACGCGCAGGGGCGGACCCTCGACGAGGTGTTCTGGTCGTTCGCGCCCGCACCCGACGGCCGGTCCCGTGCCCGCACGTTCGGGGACCTCGAGGCGAGGACGCCGGAGTCGATCGCGCTCGCCAGGCAGCTGAAGCAGCTGGGCTTCCGGTTCGTCGGACCGACCACCGCCTACGCGGCGATGCAGGCCTGCGGCCTGGTCGACGACCACCTCGCGGACTGCCCGGTCGTGCTCGCGCGGGGGTGACGTCCCGCACCGGCGCGGAAGTCTGACACGTCAGGGGCACTTGTCGGCGTCCCGGCGGCGACCTACTGTGGGCGCACCATCCAGAGCGACCGAGAGACCTGGCTCGTCGACGTCGCAGCAACCCCCCTCGCGAGAGGGTGTGGGTGCTTCCGCCAGGTCCGATGGAGCGAACGATGACCAGCACTGGCGCACCCCTACCCGCGTCCGGCCGCACCCCCGCGCCCGCCGCCCGGCCGGGTGCGGACGACACCGCCGTGACCGACGGACTCGGGGCCGTGGACCGCCCCACCGTGTCCTTCGAGCTGTTCCCGCCCCGCAACCCCGACGCCGCACCCCGGCTCTGGGCGACCGTGCAGGAGCTCGCCGCCGCCCGTCCGGACTTCGTGTCGGTGACCTACGGCGCGTCCGGCAGCACCCGGCGCACCACCCGCGCGCTCGTGCGCCGCCTGCTCCGCGAGACCTCGCTGACGCCGATCGCGCACCTGACCTGCGTCGCCGCCTCCCGGGAGGACCTGGCGCAGACCGTCGAGGAGTTCCTCGACGAGGGCGTGCGGTCGTTCCTCGCGCTGCGCGGCGACCCGCCGGCGGACGGCTCCTGGGCCCCGCACCCCGACGGGCTGCCGACCGCGAGCGCCCTGGTCACGCTGCTGCGGGAGATCGAGTCCCGCCGGTGCGCGTCCAGCCCCGCGCAGGCCGTCCGCGCCGCCACCCGGCCGCTGTCGGTGGCGGTCGCCGCCTTCCCGCGTGGGAACGCCGGCTCCGGCAGCACCCGCGAGCAGGACGTCGCCGCCCTGCTCGCCAAGCAGCAGGCCGGCGCCGACTTCGCGATCACCCAGGTGTTCTACGACGTCGACTCGTACTGCGAGCTCGTGGCGCTGGCCCGGGACGCGGGCGTCACCATCCCGATCGTGCCCGGGATCATCCCGATGACCGACCCGGGCCGGCTGCGCCGCGTGCAGCAGCTCACCGGCGTCCCCGTGCCGGAGCAGGTCCTGGACGTGCTGGACGCGTTCGACCCCGCCGACCCGGCGGAGGTCGCGCGCCGGCACCGCGCCGGCACGCGGCTGGGCGTCGACCTGGCCAACGGCGTGCTGGACGGCGGCGCACCGGGCGTCCACCTGTACACGTTCAACACCCACGGTCCCGCGCTCGACCTGCTGGAGGGCGCCGGCCTCGGCGGGGACGCCCCGCAGGCGCACAGCCGGGTCGCCGCCGCACCGCCCGCGGCGCCCGCCCCGGCACCGCCGCCGACCACCGCACGCCGCGCGTCGCACCCGACCGCCGCCCCGAGCCCCGTCCCCACCACCTGAGGCAGAGATGACCCACCTGACCCACCCGTTCCCCGCCGGCACCGTCCTGGGCTACCCCCGGATCGGCCCGCGCCGTGAGCTCAAGAAGGCCATCGAGGCGTTCTGGGCCGGCCGGGCGAACGCCGAGGAGGTCGAGGCGACCGCAGCCGACCTGCGACGCCGCACCCGCACCCGGCTCGCCTCGCTCGGCCTGGACACCCGGCTCCCCGCGATCCCCAGCGCGTTCTCGTTCTACGACCACGTGCTGGACGCGGCCGCCGTGCTCGGCGCGGTGCCCGAGCGGTTCGCCGATCTCGTCGACGCGGACGGCGGGCTCGACCTGGCCGGCTACTCGACGGTCGCGCGGGGCCGCGGGGACGACCTGCCGCTGGAGATGACCAAGTGGTTCGACTCGAACTACCACTACCTGGTCCCGGAGATCGGCCCGACGACGACGTTCCGGTACGCGAGCGACCGCCCCGTGCGGGAGTTCGCCGAGGGGCTGGCCGACGGGGTGCTGACCCGCCCGGTGCTCGTCGGGCCGGTGACGTTCCTCGCCCTCGCGAAGGCCGCCGACGGCTCGCCCGAGGACTTCCTGCCCGTCGACCGGCTGGCCGACGTGCTGCCGGTCTACGCCGCGCTGCTGCGCGACCTCGCCCGCGCCGGCGCGACCTGGGTGCAGCTCGACGAGCCGGCGCTGGTCTCCGACTCGACGGGCGTGCCCGCCGACCGGCTGCTGGCCGCCGCCGCGCAGGCCTACCGCGCGCTGGCCACCGACCTGCCCGCCGCCGAGCGCCCGTCGATCCTCGTGGCCGCGCCCTACGGCGACCTGCGCGACGCGCTGCCGGTGCTCGCGGGCACCGACGTCGAGGGCCTCGCGATCGACGTCGTCCGCGGCGCCGCACCGACGGAGCCGGTCGCCGGGCTGGCGACGAAGGTGCTGGTCGGCGGCGTCGTCGACGGTCACAACATCTGGCGCGCCGACCTGGACGCCGCGCTCGGCACCCTGGAGCGGCTCGAGGGTCTCGGCGCCGCGCAGGTGTCCGTGGCCTCGTCCACGTCGCTGTTCCACCTGCCGCACGACGTCGAGGACGAGCCGCAGCTCGACCCGACCCTGCGGTCCTGGCTCGCGTTCGCCGACCAGAAGGTCGGGGAGATCGCGACGCTGGCCACCGGGCTCACCGAGGGGCGCGAGGCGGTGCACGCCGAGCTGCTCGCGGCGTCCGACGCGCGTCGCTCGCGGGCCGAGGCCGCCGGGGTCGTCCGGGCGGAGGTCAGGGACCGGATCGCCGGGCTGCCCGAGCAGGCGTTCCACCGCGGCGACTTCGACACCCGGCGCGACGCCCAGGCGGCGCGCCTGCAGCTGCCCGTGCTGCCCACCACGACCATCGGCTCGTTCCCGCAGACCCCGGAGATCCGGGTCGCGCGGGCGGCGTTCGGTCGCGGCGAGCTCACCGCCGCGCAGTACGAGGACGAGATGAAGGCGGAGATCCGCCGGGTCGTCGAGCTCCAGGAGCAGATCGGCCTCGACGTCCTCGTGCACGGCGAGCCCGAGCGCAACGACATGGTGCAGTACTTCGCGGAGCACCTCGACGGCTTCGCCGTCACGCAGAACGGCTGGGTGCAGTCCTACGGCTCGCGGTGCACGCGCCCGTCGCTGCTGTGGGGCGACGTGTCCCGCCCGGCGCCGATCACCGTGCCGTGGACGACGTACACGCAGTCCCTCACGCCCAAGCCGGTGAAGGGCATGCTGACCGGGCCGGTGACGATCCTCGCGTGGTCGTTCGTCCGCGACGACCAGCCGCTCGCCGACACCGCGAACCAGGTGGCGCTGGCGCTCCGGGACGAGATCGCCGACCTGGAGGCGGCCGGCACCGCGATCGTGCAGGTGGACGAGCCCGCGCTGCGCGAGCTGCTGCCGCTGCGCGCCGAGGACCACGCCGCGTACCTGGAGTGGTCGGTGCGCTCGTTCCGGCTCGCGACCTCCGGGGTGCGCCCGGACACCCAGATCCACACGCACCTGTGCTACTCGGAGTTCGGCGAGGTCATCGGCGCGATCGACGGCCTGGACGCGGACGTCACGTCCATCGAGGCGGCCCGGTCGAAGATGGAGATCCTGGCCGACATCGCCGGCGAGGGGTACCCGCGCGGCATCGGCCCGGGCGTCTACGACATCCACTCCCCGCGCGTGCCGAGCGAGGCCGAGGTCACCGAGCTGCTGACCGAGGCGGTGCGGGCGATCGACCCCGCGCAGCTCTGGGTGAACCCGGACTGCGGCCTCAAGACCCGCCGGTACCCGGAGGTCACGCCGTCGCTGGAGCACGTCCTGGCGGCGACCCGCACGGTCCGCGCGACGCTGGGTGTGCCCACGGCCTGATCCCCGCCGCATGACGCGACGACGCCCCGGCCCCGGCGTCTCACCGGGGTCGGGGCGTCGTCGCGTGCGTCCGCGGCTCAGGCGCGCGTGGGCTGCTCCGGCCGCGACGCGGCGTCGCCGGCCTCGATCGTCGCCGGCGTCCCGCCGGTGCTGACCTCGATGCGGCGCGGCCTGGCCTCCTCGGCCACGGGGATCGTCAGGGTCAGGACGCCGTCCGCGTACGAGGCCGCGATGGCGTCGAGGTCCAGACCCCGGCCGACCGTGAGCTGGCGCGCGTACGTGCCGACCGGTCGCTCCTTGGCGAGCCACTGCACGCCGCCGTCCTCGGTGCGGGCGGTGCGCTGGGCGCGGATCGTGAGGGTGCGGTCGTCCACGTTCACGTCGATCGAGCCCGGGTCCGCACCCGGCAGGTCGACGTGCAGGACGTAGTGGTCCCCCGAGCGGTACAGGTCCATGGGCATCGTGGCGCTCGCGCGCTGCGCACCGAGCACCTGGCCCATCAGCCGGTCCATCTCCTGGAACGGGTCGAATCGCGTAGCCACAGCCCGTCACCTCCTGTCGTGCCGACGAGGTCCCGGACGGTCCGGGACCGCTGTGCTGGCCCGGCGCCGATGCCGTCGCCGGAGCGCTACAGGACATGTTCTAGCACTCTCCGGGGGAGAGTGCTAATGATGGGCGGGCGTGTTCGCTGTGGGGTGAACCCCCAGGTCAGGCCGTGCGGTCGGCACCGCGATCGTCCAGCTCGCGGGCGAGCGCCTCGACGATCCGGACGTCCGCGTCGAGCCACGGGACGGTGAGCCAGCGACCCCGCGGCAGCCAGCGCAGCTCGTCGTGCTCGACCAGCGGCTCCGGCGTCCCGTCGCGCACCTCGGCCGTCCAGAGCCGCATCGTGTACCGCTCCGTCAGGCGCCAGCAGCCGTCGTCCGGCCCGACCAGCTCGGCCCCGAGCCCGACGCCGACGCCGAGCTCCTCGCGCAGCTCCCGGTGCACCGCCGCGACGGGGTCCTCACCCGGCTCGACCTTGCCGCCCGGGAACTCCCACCGCCCGGCGAGGCTGACCGGCGCGCGGCGGCGCGCGGCCAGCAGCGCACGCGGGGCGTCGAGGTCGTCGACGATCGCGGCGGCGACGACGAGCACGGGGGCGGTCATGGGCGCAGTCTGCCCTCCGGGGCGGGCGTCAGGCGACCACGAGCAGGCCGCCCAGGCTCACGCCCGCGGCGACCAGGGTCGAGAGCGCGCCGAGCAGCAGCGGGCGGCCCCCGGTGCGGACGAGCCGGCCGACGTGGATCTGGGTGCCGAGCGCCGTCATCGCGGCACCGAGCGCGAGCGTCGTCACCGGCTTCACCACCGGCAGCGCGGCGTCCGGGACGAGGCCGGCCGACCGGACCAGCACCGCGACGACGAAGCCGACGACGAACAGCGGCACCAGCGGCGCGCGCCGGGCCGGGCCGCGCGCCGGCTCGCCCGAGGCCCTCGTCGCCGGCCCCGCCGTGCGCCGCCGCACGATCCCGACCCCCGCGACGAGGGGCGCGAGCAGCAGCACCCGCGCGAGCTTCGCCACGACGGCGACCGCGAGCGCCGCCGCCGAGACGGTCCCGGCGGCGGCCACCACCTGGGCGACCTCGTGCACGGACATCCCGGCCCACAGCCCCGCGGTCCGGTCGCTCAGCCCGAGCGTCGCGGCGAGCAGCGGCAGCGCGACCAGCGCCAGGCTGCCGTAGAGGGTGACCAGCGCGACGGCGGTCGCGACCTCGTCCTCGTCGGCGTCCGCGACCGGGCTCATCCCGGCGACCGCCGCCGCCCCGCAGATCGAGAAGCCCGTGGCGACCAGCAGCGTCAGGACGCGCGACACCCGCAGGCGCGGCCCCAGCCAGAGGGTGGCCGAGAAGGTGGCCGCCACCGTCGCCAGCAGGACCGCGACCTCCGCGGCACCGAGGTCGCGCAGGTCGCCGGCCGAGAGCTGGAGACCGAGCAGCACGACGCCGGCGCGCAGCACGTCCCGGCCGGTCCACGCGAGCCCCGGCTCGAGGACGGCCGGCAGCAGCCCGGTCGACCGCGCGGCGGCACCGAGCACGAGGGCGACCAGGAGACCCGGGAGCACCGGGACGGCAGCGGTGAGGGCGAGGCAGACCGCGGCGACGGCGAGCGCGGCGGCGGCACCGGGGGCGAGGTCGCGGACGCCCGGTGCGCGGGTGCTGGTCGTCGCGCGGGCGGGACGGGTCGGGGGCACCGTGCCACCCTGCGCCGCCGGCCGCCCGGCGGGAACGCCGGATCGGCTCGCGGGCTCTAGCTTGAGACTATGGCTCGCATCCCGCTCGGCGCCCTCGAGCTGCTCGACGCCGTCGACGCCCACGGGTCGCTGTCCGCCGCGGCGCGGGCGCTCGGCCTCGCCCAGCCGTCGGTCAGCACCGGGCTGCGCCGGCTCGAGCGGCAGACCGGCCTCACGCTGGTGAGCCGCACGACCGCGGGGACCCGGCCGACCCCCGCCGGGACGGCGCTGCTCGCCCGGGCCCGGGACGTGCTCGCGGCGTCGGACGCGCTGGAGCGGGAGGTCCTCGCGCTGCGCACCGCCCAGCAGGGCCGGGTCGCGGTGGCCGCCAGCCTGAGCATCGCCGAGTACCTGGTCCCGGGCTGGCTCGCGTCGCGGCCCGCGGGGTCGGCCGTCGTGGACCTGGTGGTCGCGAACTCGCGCGACGTGATGGACGCGGTGCTGCACGGGCGGGCCGACCTCGGGTTCGTCGAGGGACCCGACGTGGCCGACGGCCTGCACGCCCGGTCGGTGGGCGACGACGAGCTGGTCGTGGTGGTCGCACCCGGCCACCCGTGGGCGCGGCGCACGCGACCCGTCACCGCCGCGGAGCTGGCCGGCGCGCCGCTCGCGGTGCGGGAGTCGGGCTCGGGGACCCGCGCGGTGCTGGAGCTCGCGCTGGCCGCGGCCGGCCACCCGCCCACCGGCTCGCCCGCCCAGCTCGGCTCGACGTCGGCGGTGAAGAACGTGGTGCGCGGCGGGACGGCCGCCGCGGTGCTGTCCCGGCTCACGGTCGCGGACGAGGTCGCCCGGGGTGACCTGCGCGTGGTCCCCGTCGCCGGCGTCGACCTGCGCCGGACCCTGCGCGTGGTGTGGGCGCGTGGCCGGCGGCCGGGGCCCGCGGCGCGCGAGCTGGCCGAGCACGTGCTGCGCGAGCCGGGCACCTGAGCGGCCCTCGCACGACGAGGGCCGCGCCCCCTCGGGGGACGCGGCCCTGCGCCTGCCGGCCCTCGCGCGGAGGGACCGGGGTGTCAGCGGATGCCGGCGGCCTTCGCCCAGGCGACGGCCTCGGAGCGCGTGGAGACGCCGATCTTGCGGTACACCGAGCGCACCTGCGACTTGACCGTGTTGCGGGTCACGAACAGCCGGCGCGCGATGTCCTCCAGCGTCACGTCCTCGCCCAGCTCCGCCAGCACCACGCGCTCACGTGTGGTGAGGGGCTCGCCGAGGATGCTGAGCGAGGCGGTGGGAGCAAGCTCCAGAGTGGCCATGGTGTCCTCCGGTGTGCGAGTGACGGGTACCGGCTGCTGGGGTTCCTGCGGCCGTCTACCGGTTGATCGGCAAGTGTGGCCGCCTTGATCGCAGTCGGTTCTTCACCCGCCCCTCCGGCGTGCCGGACAAATGGGTGCGTCCGGGTGGCGTGCTAGGACCGAAGTCCCTGGTCATCTTCGGGCAACCGGTATCCACCACCGGGTGAGAAGTCCACCCGAACGGCCTAGCGGACCTTCCCGCCCGTCTCAGTCCGTGATCTGAGCGGTATACGCCTCGGGCGTCAGCAGCGCTCCCGCGCTCGTCACGTCGACCTTGAACAACCAGCCCGCGCCGTACGGGTCGGCGTTGACGACCGACGGCTCGTCGACGGCGTCCTGGTTCACCTCGACGACCGTCCCCGACACCGGGGAGAACAGCTCCGACACCGACTTGGTGGACTCGACCTCCCCGACCACGGCGCCGGCCGCGATCTCGCTGCCCACCGTCGGCAGCTCGAGGTACACGATGTCGCCGAGCGCGTCGGCCGCGTTCTTCGTGATGCCGATCGTGGCGGGCTGCCCGCCGTCGACCCACTCGTGCTCGGCGGTGTACTGCAGGTGGCTGGGGACGTCGCTCATGGGGATGCTCCGGGGGTCTCGGGGGGTCTCGGGGGTGTCGGGAGGTGGCTGGACCGGGCGGCGAGGGTCAGGACCGGCGGTAGAACGGCAGCGCGACGACGCGCACGGGCTCGCGCCGGCCGCGGACGTCCACGGCCAGCTCGGTGCCGACGCCGCTGACCTCCGGCGTGACGTAGGCCATCGCGATCGGCGTGCCCAGTGTCGGCGACGGGGCGCCGGAGGTCACCCGGCCCACGGTCGCGGCGTCCGGCGCGGTGCTCGTGACCACCTCGTGGCCGTGCCGGGCGGCGCGGCGCCCGAGGCCGACCAGGCCGACCAGCACGCGCGACGGGGTCGCGTGCGCCCGCGCGGCCAGCGCGGCCCGCCCGACGAACGGCAGGGGCTCGCCGTCGGGGCCGGTCTTGTCCAGCCGCACCACGCGGCCGAGGCCCGCGTCGTGCGGGGCGGTCGTGGTGTCGAGCTCGTTGCCGTACAACGGCATCCCGGCCTCGAGCCGCAGGCTGTCCCGCGCCGACAGGCCCGCGGGGGCGAGACCGAGCGGCTCGCCCGCGGCCAGCAGCGCCCGCCAGAGACCCGGGGCCTCCGCGGCGGGCACGAACAGCTCGAAGCCGTCCTCCCCGGTGTAGCCGGTGCGGGCCACCAGGGCGTCCACCCCGGCGACGGTCGCCCGGACCGCCGCGTAGTACCGCACGGCCCGCACCGCCTCGACGCCCTCGGGCGCGGTGAGGCCGGTGACGATCTCGGCGGCGCGCGGACCCTGGACCGCGATCAGCGCCGTCTCCGCCGACCGGTCCGTCAGCGTGGCGTCGGCGTCGGCGAGGCGCTCGGCGAGCGCGCCGGCCACCACCGCGACGTTCGACGCGTTCGCGACGACGAGGAACGACTGCTCCGCCAGCCGGTAGACGATCAGGTCGTCGAGGATGCCGCCGTCCTCCTGGACGAGCATCGTGTAGCGCGCCTTCCCCACGGCGAGGCCCGAGACGTCCCCGACCAGCGCGAGGTCCAGCCCGGCGCCCGCACCCGGGCCGTCGACGTGCAGCTCGCCCATGTGCGACAGGTCGAACAGGCCCGCGGCCGTGCGCACGCACCGGTGCTCGGCGAGGTCGCCCGCGTACCGCAGCGGCATCAGCCAGCCGGCGAACGGCGTCATGGTCGCGCCCAGGGCGACGTGCTCGGCGTGCAGCGGCGAGAGCACGGCGACCGTCGCGGGGTCGGTGGCGGGGGTCGTGGCGGGCTCGGTCACAGCGAGGCTCCCTCGGCGTAGGACTCGACGGGCGGGCAGGCGCACACGAGGTTCCGGTCCCCGTGCGCGCCGTCGATCCGCCGGACCGGCGGCCAGTACTTGCCGGCGCGCAGGCTCGCCACCGGGTAGGCCGCCAGCTCCCGCCCGTACGGCTTGTCCCACGCGTCCGCGGTGACGGAGGCCGCGGTGTGCGGGGCGTTCCGGAGCGGGGACTCCGCCACGGGCCAGCGGCCGGCGGCCACCGCGTCGATCTCGCCGCGGATCGCGACGAGCGCGGCGACGAACCGGTCGAGCTCGGCCAGGTCCTCGCTCTCCGTGGGCTCGACCATGAGCGTGCCCGCGACCGGGAACGACAGCGTCGGGGCGTGGAACCCGTAGTCCATCAGGCGCTTCGCGACGTCCTCGGCGGTCACCCCGGTCTCCTTGGTGAGCGGGCGCAGGTCGAGGATGCACTCGTGCGCGACCAGCCCCTCGGGGCCGGAGTACAGCACCGGGAAGTGCGGCGCGAGGCGCGACGCGAGGTAGTTCGCGGACAGCACCGCGGTCTCGGTCGCGCGGCGCAGCCCCGGGCCGCCCATCAGGGCGACGTAGGCCCAGGAGATCGGCAGGATGCCGGCGGACCCGAACGGCGCCGCGGAGACCGCCGGGACCGCGCCGCCGGCGAGGCCCGACCCGGTCGTCGCCGCCGGCAGCACCACGTCCGTCGCCGGCAGGTACGGCACCAGGTGCGCGGCGACGCCGATCGGCCCGACGCCCGGGCCGCCGCCGCCGTGCGGGATGCAGAACGTCTTGTGCAGGTTCAGGTGCGAGACGTCGCCGCCGAACTCGCCGGGCCGGGCCAGCCCGACCAGCGCGTTGAGGTTCGCGCCGTCGATGTAGACCTGGCCGCCCGCGGCGTGCACCAGGTCGCCGACCTCGCGCACGTCCTGCTCGTAGACGCCGTGCGTGGAGGGGTAGGTGATCATGATCGCCGCGACCCGCGGGCCGTGCTGGTCGAGCTTCGCGCGCAGGTCGTCGAGCTGGACGGACCCGTCCTCGGCGGTGGCGACGACGACGACCCGCATGCCGGCCAGCGCGGCCGAGGCGGCGTTGGTGCCGTGCGCGGAGGCGGGGATGAGGCAGACGTCGCGCACCGGGACGTCCTCGGGCGCGGCACCACCGGCCAGCGCCTCGGCCCGCCGGCCCTCGTGGTACCCGCGGATCGCCAGCAGCCCCGCGAACTCGCCCTGCGACCCGGCGTTCGGCTGCACGGACACCGCGGCGTACCCGGTGATCTCCGCGAGCCAGGAGCTCAGGTCGCCGATCAGCTCCGCGTACCCGGCGGCCTGGTCGGCCGGCACGAACGGGTGCAGCCCGGCGAACCCGGGCCAGGAGATGGCCTCCATCTCGACGGTCGCGTTGAGCTTCATGGTGCAGGAGCCGAGCGGGATCATCGTCCGGTCCAGCGCGAGGTCCTTGTCCGCCAGCACCCGCAGGTAGCGCAGCATCGCCGTCTCGGACCGGTACCGGTGGAACACCGGGTGGGTCAGGTACGTGCTGGTCCGGCGGAGGGCCGCGGGCAGGGCCGGGTCGTCGTGCGGGGCGACGTCGGCGGCCGACGCGATCCAGGCGAACTCCGTGGTGGTGCCCGCGTCGGCGAACGCCGCGACCACCGCGTGCACGTGCTCGACGGTCGTCGTCTCGTCGCACGCCACCTGCACGTGGTCGGCGTCGGCCGCCCAGACGTTGATCCCCCGGGCCGCCGCGGCGGCGACCACCGCGCGCGCCCGGCCGGGGACGACGGCGCGCACCGTGTCGAAGAACCGCGCGTGCTCGACCTCGACGCCCCCGGCGCGCAGCCCGTCCGCGAGCGCCACGGCCCGGGCGTGCGCCCGCTCGGCGATCGCCCGGAGCCCGTCCGGCCCGTGGTGGACCGCGTACATCGACGCGACGATCGCGAGCAGGGCCTGCGCGGTGCAGATGTTGCTGGTCGCCTTCTCGCGGCGGATGTGCTGCTCGCGGGTCTGCAGGGCGAGCCGGTAGGCGGTCGCGCCGTCCGCGTCGACGGAGACCCCGACCAGTCGCCCGGGCAGCGACCGCTCGAGCCCGGTGCGCACCGCCAGGTACGCGGCGTGCGGGCCGCCGTAGAACAGCGGGACGCCGAACCGCTGGGCCGAGCCGACGGCGATGTCCGCACCCTGCTCGCCCGGCGGGGTGAGCAGCGTCAGGGACAGCAGGTCCGCGGCCACGGCGACGAGTGCGCCGGCGGCCTTGGCGGCGGAGATCAGCGGGGCGAGGTCGCGCACCGCGCCCGACGCGCCCGGGGCCTGCAGCACGAGGCCGACCAGCGGCTCGTCGCCCAGGTCGGGCAGCCCGGCGGTCAGGTCCGCGACGCGCACGCCCAGCCCGGCGGCCTCGGCGCGGCCGAGGGTGACGGCGAGCGTCTGCGGCAGGCAGTCCGCGTCCAGCACGACGACGCCGGTGCGGCCCTTCGCGGCGCGGTGCATCAGCGCGACGGCCTCGGCGACGGCGGTGGCCTCGTCCAGCAGGGACGCGTTCGCGACCGGGAGCGCGGTGAGGTCCTCGACGACGGTCTGGAAGTTCAGCAGCGCCTCGAGCCGGCCCTGCGCGATCTCCGGCTGGTACGGCGTGTACGCGGTGTACCAGGCGGGCGACTCGAGCACGTTCCGGCGGATGACCGGGGGCGTCACGGTGTCGTGGTACCCGAGGCCGATCATCTGCGTCAGCACGACGTTCTTGCCCGCGATCTCCCGCAGGGCCGCCAGCACCTCGGACTCGCCGCGCGCCGCCGGGAGGTCCAGCGGGCGGTCGGTGCGGATGCTCGCCGGGACGGCCGCGTCGATCAGCGCGTCCAGGCTCGGCCAGCCGCCGCCGACGTGCGCGAGCATCGGGTCGAGGTCCGCGTCGCGGGGGCCGACGTGCCGGTCGGCGAAGCCGCGCGCGGCGTCCGTGCGGGCGCTGCCGGGGGTGCCGGCCGGGGTGGTGTCGAGATCGGTCACGCGGCTGCTCCAGGGGAGGGCGGGGACGGCGGGGACGGCGGAGATGACGCGGTGGCGCGGTCTCCCCGCTCTGTCATCCGCCGTCGCGGGCGTGGCCCGGTCCGTACGACCTGAGAGTTTTGCCGGTCCGCCGTGCCGCGAGGGCCGGGGCGCGCCGACTTGCACCGTCGGTGGACCGGGCCCGTCGGGCACGGTCGCTTTCCAGAGTTGCCTGGCCGCGGCGGTACGGGGGCCTGAGAGATTCCCGGGGAGGGTTGCTCCTTCGGCGCCTCGCGCGGGCGGCACCCGCGGGGGGCGGGGCCGTGCGGGAGGACTCTCCCGCCGCGGTTCGAGCAGCGTGTTGAGTTGTCGGCGCCCAGCGTAACCCGGCCCCGGGGACCGGCCCAGCCCCCGTCCGCGTCCGGCCGGTCAGCCCGCGCGCCGCACCTCGACGGCACGGACCACGGCGAGGCGGGCGAGCGTCCGCTCGAGCGCACGGCACCGGCGCTCGTCGGCGCGGAACTCGATCTCGATCGTCCCGGACTCCCCCGCCGCGTACGCCGTGCTGAGCGCGTCGAAGTTCACGCCCCGGGTGGCGAACACCGCCGCCAGCGCCGCGACCGTGCCGGTGCGGTGCTCGGCGACGACCCGCGCGGTCCACCGGGTGTCGTCGGGGTCGTCCGCCGCCGGCTCGGCGGCGACCGGGGCCGGCGCGGCCGCGGAGCCGGCCGGCGCGGGTGCACCGGGTGCCGGCGGCGGCGCGTCCGCAGCCGTCCAGCCCGCGACCGCCGCGCCGATCCGCCCGGCGACCGCCGACAGCCGCCGTGCCTCGTCGCCCGCCGGCTCGTCCAGCAGCACGCGCGTCCAGCCCTCGGGGCCGAGCACGACCGGCACGCCCAGCACGCCGCGCACCGGCGCGCCGTCGAGGACCACCTCGCCGTCCAGCTCCACCTGGCCCGCGACGACGGTCTCCCGGCCGTCCAGGATCGTGTCGACCAGGTCGACGGTCGCGGCGGCCGTCGCGGACGCGGTCTTGGCGCCGCTCTGGTGCGTCATCCACGGCCGCGCGGCCACCCGCAGGTCCGCCGGCCAGGTGTCGATCAGCGCGAACGCCTCCCCCGCGTCGTGCTGCACCACCTCGGACAGGTCCGCCTTCGCGCGGGCGATCTCCGCGTCGAACCCGTCGAGCGTCCGCCCGCCGCGCAGCCGCGCGACCGCACGCCGCCGCTCGTCGACGTCCAGCCCGCTGATCCGCAGCGTCGACCACAGCGGCACCACGTCGTCCCCGTGCTGCCCGGCCACGAACCCGCCGACCCGGTGCCGCCGCACGCCCAGCGACACCGCGACCTCCCGGCGGAACCGCAGCGTGTCCAGCCACGCGCCCATGCCGATCACCCGGTGCCGGCCCAGCTCGCGCGCGACCACCGCGACGCCGAGCTCCACCGGGTTCGAAACCACGACGACGACCTCGTGCCCCGAGCCGTACCGCGCGATCGCGCGGGCGTACGACTCGAACACCGCGAGGTTCTCCGCCGCCAGCGACGCCCGGTCCTGGACCGCTCCCGCCCGGGCGGGGGCGGTCCGGCCCGCCGCCAGCACGACGACGTCGGCCACGACGTCCCGCGGGTCGAGGGCGACGTCGATCAGCGGGGCGTGCTCGTCGTACGCGTCGACCAGGTCGGCACGCAGCCCCCACGTCGCGCGGGCGGAGGTGCCGCCCGCCCGCCCGACGAGCTGCAACCGCGACGTCGGGGGCAGCACCCGCCGTCCGATGAGCTGGGCGCACAGCTGACGCCCCACGTCCCCTGTCGCTCCCAGCACCGCCACGTCCACGGCCCCGAGGGTAGGGCAGCCGCGGGCCCGCCGCGTCGCACGGCCCCCGGCGGCGGCCGGTGCCCCGCGTAGGCTGACGGTCGGTGTCGAGGGGGGCCGCGCCGGCCCCAGCGAGGAGTTCAGCCATGGCCGGGTCCGCGGCATCGGCGACGACCGCCAGGCGACGTGGTCCGTACGCCAAGAGCGCGATGCGTCGCGAGCAGATCATCAACGAGGTGCTCAACGTCTACGACGACCTCGGGTTCGAGCGGACGTCCCTGCGCGCGGTCGCCGACGCGATCGGGGTGACGCACCCCGTCCTGGTGCACCACTTCGGGACCCGGGAGCGGTTGTTCCTGGAGGTGCTGCGCGCCTACGAGGACCGCTACTTCGAGACCGAGGTGCACGAGGGCGACCCGCTCGCCGCGATCCTGCAGGCGTCCGTGCGCTACAGCACCCGGGTCCCCGGGCTGATGGCGCTGCTGTACAGCATGGTGGCGCGCGCGATGGAGGCGGACGACGGCCCGTCGCGGGAGTACTTCGTGGCGCGGTACACCGACCTGCGCCGCAAGATCGAGGTGATCCTGCAGTCCGCGCGCGCGGCGGGGACCGTCCGGGACGACGTGCCGACCGATCTGGCGGCGACGCTGGTGCTCGCGGCCGCAGACGGCCTGGCGACGCAGTGGCTGCTCGACCACGACGTGGACATGACGGCCGGCTTCCTGCTGCTGGAGGAGCTGCTGCGCCCGCCGTCGTGAAAACATCCGCGTTGCATCCACCTGGATAATTTGGGTAACCTCCCGCTGTGCGCCCGTCCGGGCGCGCATGCGCGTCGCGCGCCGGCTCTCCGGCGCGCGCCCGAGCACGAAGGTGTGCCCATGCCCGTCGTCCCCGGCCAGCCCGCTGCCCAGACCCCCGCGGCGGTGGCCGCCGCTCCCCCGGGTGAGCCCCGGCCGAGCCTGAAGGAGCTGGGGCTCCGGACGCTCCTGCTCACGCTCCCGCTCGCCATCGCGAGCTTCGCGATCTTCCTCGGGGCGGTGCAGTTCGTCCTGCTGCCCCTGCAGGTGCAGGAGATCGACCCCGGCAACCAGACCGCGTCCCTCGCGTTCATCATCGGGATCAGCGCCATCGCCTCGATGGTCGCGGCGCCGATCGCCGGGGCCCTGACGGACCGCACGCGGACGCGCATCGGCGGTCGCGCCCCCTGGATGATCGCCGGGGCGGTGACCACGCTCGTGCTGGCCACCGGCATGGGATCCGCGCACTCGGTCGGGCTCCTGGCGGCGTACCTCGTCGGCATCCAGCTGGCGGTGAACTTCATCCTCACGCCCGCCAGCGCCTACATCCCGGACCGGGTGCCGGTCGTCAAGCGCGGGGTGTTCTCCGCGGTGTACGGCGCCGCGCAGATGGTGGGCGCGGTGCTGGGCCAGAGCGTGGGCGCGGCGTTCGCGGGCTGGGTGCACCTCGGCTACATCGTCTCGGCCACCGGCCTGGCGGTCTTCGTGGTGCTGTTCGCGCTGGTCAACGCGCGGTCGAACCGGGGGGAGCCGCGCGCGCCGGTGACCCTCGGCTCGCTGCTGCGCACGTTCTGGGTCGACCCGGTCGCGCACCCGAACTTCGCGTGGGCGTTCGCCGGCCGGTTCATGCTGTTCATCGGGTTCTTCCCGATGCAGAACTTCCTGCTCTACCTGCTGCAGGACTACATCGGCCTGGGCGGCGGCGCCGTGGAGCGGATGCCGGTGCTGGCGCTGGCGAACTCGGCCGGCACGCTGGTGGGGTCGGTCCTCGGCGGCGTCGTGGCGCAGCGCCTGGGGCGGACCCGCCCGCTGATCTACGTCGCGGCGGGGCTGATCGTCCTCGGCCTGGCGTTCCCGCTCCTGGCCCCGAGCCTGGCGAGCATGATGGCCTACTCGGTGCTGGCCGGGTTCGGCATGGGCGCGTTCATCGCCGTCGACCTGGTGCTCGTGACGATGGTGCTGCCCTCCGGCGCCGACGCCGGCAAGGACCTCGGGATCATCAACGTCACCACCACGCTCCCGCAGACCATCGGCGCCGCCCTCGGCGGTGCCGCGGTGGGGCTGTTCGGCGGGTACGAGGCGCTGATCCCGCTGGCGATGATCACCACCGCCCTCGGGGCCGTCCTCATCGCGTTCATCCGGGGCGTGCGGTGACGGCCCGCCCGGGTCGCCCGCACGCCGCACGTCCGGACGAGGTCTGATGCTCGAGCACGTCGACGTCACCACGACGCACGGACCCGTGCGCGGCTCGGTCGAGGACGGGGTCCCGACGTTCCGCGGGGTCCCGTACGGCGGGCCTGTCTCGGGTGCCGGCCGGTGGCGGCCCGCGGCACCGCCCGAGCCGTGGACCGAGCCGCGGGACGCCACGGTGACCGGGCCGCGGGCGGTCCAGGTGCACGGCAACGTGTTCCAGACGCGGATCGGGGACTACCTCAGCGGTGGCCGCACCGGGGCCCTGGGCCTGAACGACGAGGTGGACGACGAGGACTGCCTGGTCCTCAACGTCCTCACGCCGTCGGTCGACGCCGGGGCGCGGCCGGTGCTGGTGTACCTGCACGGCGGGGGCTTCTCGCAGGGCTCCGGTGCGCTCGCCCTCGGGGCGCAGCGGTTCGTCGCCGAGCAGGACGTCGTCCTGGTGAGCGTCAACCACCGGCTCGGCGTGCTCGGGCACCTGTACCTCGGGGACCTCGACGAGGCCTACGCCGACTCCGGCAACGTCGGGGTGCTCGACGTGGTGCTCGCGCTGCGGTGGGTCCGGGACAACGCCGCGCGCTTCGGCGGCGACCCCGGGTGCGTCACGGTCTTCGGGGAGTCGGGCGGAGGGGCGAAGGTCAGCACGCTGCTCGCGATGCCGGCCGCCCGCGGCCTGCTGCACCGGGCGGTCGTGCAGAGCGGGCCGTACCTGCGGGCGCGGACCGTCGAGGACGCGGCCCGGGTGACCCGTGGCGTCCTCGGCCGGCTCGGCGTCGACCCGCACGACCCGGCGGCGCTGGCGGCGGTCCCCGCGCGGGACCTGGTGCGGGCGGCCCCGGACTCGTGGGTGGAGCTCGCCCCGGTCGCGGACGGGCGCTCCCTGGCGGGCGACCCGTTCGGCCCCGAGGCCCTGGACCTCTCCCGGGGCGTGCCCCTGCTGATCGGCCACTGCCGGGACGAGATGCACTGGCTCGCCGACGTCGACCACCTGGACGACCGCACCGCCGACGGGCTGCTCGGGCAGATGGTGACCGCGCAGCGCGCCGAGGAGGTCCGCGCGGTCTACCGGGCGGAGGGCGCCCCCGACGGCGGACCCCCGACCCCGCGCGACGTGTACCTCGCCGCGACGACGGACGCGTTCGTCAGCCAGAACGTCACCCGCATCGCCGAGCGGGCGAGCGAGCACGGGGAGGACGTCTTCCGCTACGTGTTCACCTACCCCACGCCGGTGGAGGGCGGCCGGTACCGCGCGTTCCACACGGCGGAGCTGCCGCTGGCGCTGCGCCTGGTCCGCTACCCCGGGACCGACGGGCTGTCCCGGACGATCGCCGCCGCGTGGGCGGCGTTCGCCCGGACCGGCGACCCCTCCGGTCCGGGGCTCGCCTGGCCGCGCTACGACCGCCGCGACCGGGCGACGGCGGTGCTCGACCTCGAGCCGCGGGTGGCGCACGACCCCGACCGCGCGCGACGCCGGCTGTGGGAGCGGCTGCCGTCGTTCGACCCGTGGGTGGACGAGGGCTGGGGGCAGCCGGTGCCGGCCGACGGCTGACGGACGGGCGCGGGGTCAGTCGAAGTCGAGCAGGTCGCCCAGCCAGGACTCGCGGCGCTTCCTCCTGCCGGACGGGTAGCGGGGGTCCCGGCCGTCACGGCGCTCGTACGCGCGGTCGTCGCGGTAGCCCTCGCGGGGGTCGCGGTAGCGGTCGCGGGGGTCGCCGTAGCGGTCGTCCGGGTACCGCTCGCCGTAGCCCGGCGCCGGGGCGGGCGGCGGGTAGCCGCGGTCGTCGTCGAAGCCGGGCGGCGGCCCGGGGTCGGCCGGCGGTGCGCCCGCGGCGCCCGCGGCGCGGTCGAGGATCTTGTCCAGCTCACCACGGTCCAGCCAGATGCCGCGGCACGTCGGGCAGTAGTCGATCTCGACGCCCTGCCGCTCCGCCATCACCAGCTCGGCCCCGTCCGTGGGACACCTCATGTCGCCCTCCCTCGCTCGCCCGCCCCGGAGGGCGCGTGGTCTGCCCGGCCGAACGAACGGGTGCGCGGCCGGGTTCCGCCCGGCACCTCAGAGCCGCGCCTGCCAGCCCGCGATCCGGTCCACCGCCTCCGCGACGACCTCGGGGGCCGACGCGAACGACAGCCGCACCCAGTCGTGCCCGTCGACCCGGTCGAAGTCGGTGCCCGGGGTCAGCGCGACACCCGCCTCGTCGAGCAGCCGCGCGCACCACGTCCGCGAGTCCAGGCCGGTCGGCGAGACGTCCGCGTACACGTAGAACGCGCCGTCCGCCGGGGCGACGCGGGCCCAGCCGAGGTCCGGCAGCCGGTCCAGGACCGTGCGGCGCGACGCGGCGTACTGCGCCACGTTCGCCTCGGCCGCCGCGTAGCCCTCGGGCGTGAACGCCGCGACACCCGCGTGCTGCGCGAGGGCCGGCGGGCACAGGGCGACGTTCCCCGCGAGCGCGTCCACCGGCCGGACCAGGTCGTCCGGCAGCACCAGCCAGCCCAGGCGCCACCCGGTCATCGCCCAGAGCTTGGAGAACGAGTTGACCACCACCACGCCCCGGTCGAGCGCCGTCGCCGCGGTCGGGGCGCCCGCGGGCCCGGGCTCGACGTCCGCCGCGTCCGCGTAGGTGATGCCGTGGTAGATCTCGTCGGAGACCAGCCGCACGCCGTGCTCGGCGCACCACGCCGTCAGCGCGTCGAGGGACGCCCGGCCGATCAGGGTGCCGGTCGGGTTCGCCGGACCCGCGACCACCAGGCCGTCGATCGGGGTCTCCAGCGCCTCCAGCTGCGCCACGGTCGGCTGGTACCGGGTCTCGGGGCCGCACGGCAGCTCGACGACCTCGCACCCGAGCGACGCGAGGATGTTCTGGTAGGCCGGGTAGCCCGGGCGGGCCAGCGCGACCCGGTCGCCGACGTCGAACGCCGCGAGGAACGCGAGCACGAACCCGCCCGACGAGCCCGTCGTGACGGCGATCCGCGCCGGGTCCACGTCGACGTCGTACCAGGCGCGGTAGTGCCCGGCGATCGCCGCGCGCAGCGTCGGCGAGCCCAGGGCCTCCGTGTAGCCGAGGTCCCCGCCGGACAGGAGCTGCACCGCCCGGTCCCGCACCACGTCGGACGCCCCGGTCGACGGTTCCCCCACGCAGAGGTTGAGCACGGGCTCCCCGGCGGCCCGGCGGGCGTTGGCCGCCGCGACGATGTCCATCACGGCGAACGGGGGCACGTGCGAGCGCGCGGACACCTTCATCCCCCCATCCTCCCCCGCCACCCCCTCGCTCACCCCGCCGACGTCGCACCCCCGGGTCGAGACAGGGCGTCCCGGACGGGTTCCGGACCGGGAAGGCCCTGTCTGACAGCGGCGGCGCGTGGGGGCGGAGGTGCGGGGGGCGAGGCGGGGGTGGGTCAGCGGAGGGCGCCCGCGGCCGGGGCGACCGGGACGTCGGCCAGGGTGGCCGGGGCCACCGGGGTGACGCGCTCGGCGAGGGCACGGAGCTGCTCGACCGTGCCGCCGTCGGCGACGAGCTCGTAGTCGCGCCCGTCGGCCGTCCACCTCAGCGACAGCATGCCGCCGTCCCGGGGCGACGCGGTCGCCGGGACGCCGCCGACCGTGGTCAGCCCGACCGGGAGGCCGCCCGCGAACGCCACCTGCCACGGCTCGCCCGCCGGGGTGACGCGCAGCCGGACGTAGCCGGCCTCGTCGAGCAGCGCCGGCGGCGCCGGCTCGAGGCCCGTCGCGGGCCCGTCCGGCACGGGCGCCCCGTACTCGATCCACCACTCGTCCACGACGTCCGCCGGCGCGTGGTCCGGCACGGCGAGCGCGAACCCGTCCGGAAGTCCCTGGACCGGGACGGAGGTGGCGTCGAGCACGAGACCGTCGAGCACACGCAGCATCTCCGCCGCCTCGACACCCTGCGCCCGCGCGAGCCAGCGGGTGCCGTCCGCCCGCACCCAGGTGACGGCCGACATGCCGCCCTCGAACGTGCGCCACCGGGCCGGGTCGCCCTGGATCGTCGCGTCCTCCAGCACGGCGTCCGGCGCGAACGCGAACTCGACGTCGGCGTACACGGCGATGCCGCGCGCGGCGGCCGCGTCGTAGAGCACGGCGGCCGCGTACGGGGCGGGGCACGCGTCGGTCTGCTCCCGGACGCCCGCGGCCGTCGTGGGCAGCGGGGCGTCCGCGATCGTCGACGCGAGCGCCGCGACCTCCGGGCGGGTCCAGACCCCGGGATCCAGCCACTGCGCCCAGGCCCGTCCGCACCCCTCGGCCGCGTCGGCCGGCCGGACGCCGAGGAACTGCGCGACGGGCGCGGGCCCGAGGTCGCGGCCGTCGTCGCCCGCGGGAAGCACGACGCCGCCGACGGCGAGCACCGCCGCGATGCCGAGCACGCCCGCGGCGCGGCCGGCGGTCCGGCGCTGCCGGATCGCACGGGCGCGGCCGCCGATGTCCGCGAGCGCGGGGGCGCGGGTACCGGCGTCGATCGCCGCGAGCCGGTGCAGGGGGTCGGTCGTCATCGGAGGTCTCCGTTCTCGTGGTCCGTACGGGGGCCGAGCTCCGCGGCGAGGCGCTTGCGGGCGGCGGACAGGGACGCGGCGACGGTGCCGCGGGTGACGTTCAGCGCGTCGGCGATCTCCGCCTCGGGCAGGTCGGCGACGTAGCGGAGCGCGACGGCGTCCCGCATCCGGGGCGGCAGCGCGGCGACGGCGCGCCACAGGGTGTCGTCGGGCGGCTCCGGGGCGGGGACGTCGCCC
Source organism: Cellulomonas sp. (assembly GCA_032056255.1). Classification (GTDB taxonomy): domain Bacteria; phylum Actinomycetota; class Actinomycetes; order Actinomycetales; family Cellulomonadaceae; genus Cellulomonas. The sequence continues at coordinate 22,197 of DAMBCY010000008.1, forward strand.
GGCCGGACGCGGGCGGCCGAACGCAGCTCGAGCCGGCGGCGGCGCCAGGTGCGGCGCAGCTCGTTCAGGCCGACCGTGTAGACCCACGCGCCGGGGGAGCTCATGGCCCCGACGCGCGGCCACCGGGCGAGCGCGCGGGCGAACGCCTCGGCGGCGGCCTCCTCGCCGAGCGCCGGGTCGGCCGCCGCGAGCGCGAGCGCCCGGCTGACCCGCTCGAACTCGACGGCGTACCAGTCGGCGAAGGCCGGCGGCACGGCGCGGGCGGCGGGTTCGGCGGGCGCAGGGCGGGACGGGCCGTCGTCGAGCCAGGGCACCGGCGCGGGGTCGGGCACGGGGCCCGACCGGTCCGCGGGGATCGTCGTCATGCCCCCTCAAGTCGCGACGGCCGGCCGATGTTGAGCGCCGGGCTCAGGTGGTCGCGGCGTCCCGCTCCTCGAGGGCGGCGCGCACCGCGGCGACCACCCCGTCGGCGGCGGCCTCGATCTCGTCCAGGCACTGCTCGAAGTCCGCCGGCCCCCCGTACCAGGGGTCCTCGACGTCGAGCAGGTGCTCGTCTCTCGGGTCCACCGCGTCCGCCGGCGCCGGGAGACCGGGGACGGAGGCGTGCCGGGCGGGGTCCTCCTCGGCTCGTGGGCCCCCGGCGCGGCGGACCGGCGGGGCGGCCGGGTCGAAGGTGCGGAACAGCACGACGCGGGCCGCCGCCGCGGCGTCCGGGGCGATCCGGCGCAGGGCGCGGGCGTGCGCGGCGGTCATCGCGAGCACGAGGTCCCGCCCGGCCAGGTCGGCGGGGCGGACCCGGCGCGCGGCGTGCCGCGGGACGTCGTAGCCGCGTGCGGCCAGCGCGGACCGGGCGCGGCGGTCGATCGGGTTGCCACGTTCCTCGTCGCTGACGCCGGTGGAGTCGACGACGACGCGCTCGCCCAGACCGGCGGCGTCGAGCCGGTCGCGCAGCACCACCTCGGCCATCGGGGACCGGCAGATGTTGCCGGTGCACACCGTCATCACGCGGTACCGCGTCACGTCCCGTCCTCCGCTCGTCCGGCCGGTGCCGCCGGCCCCGTCCGGTGCAGCAGCACGCCCGTGCCGCCGTCGAAGGTGATCCTCGCGTACGTCGCCGCCCGGCCGGCCTCGCGGAAGCCGTGCCGCGCGTGCAGGGCGAGCGAGGGGGTGTTGCGCGCGTCGACCACGCTGCGCACCGGCGCGCGCTCGGCGTCGGCGCGACCGAGCAGCCCGGAGAGCAGCCGCGTCCCCGCGCCGGTGCGCCGGCGGCCGGGGTGCACGGTGAGCGCGGAGACGGTCCAGCCGTCGGGCACGTCCGCGTACCCC
>DAMBCY010000009.1:0-4886 GCA_032056255.1 Cellulomonas sp.
CGGGTCAGCCGGTTCGGCCGTCCCGGGCGATCCGGGTCAGCAGCTCGGTGGCGGCCGACAGGTCCAGCCCGTCGACCTTGGCGAACACCCGCTCGTGCAGGCTCGCCAGCTTGGTGGGGTCGGCCGCCGCGATCCAGGCGCGGCCCGCCCCGGTGAGCACGGCGTCGAAGCCGCGTCCGTCCTCGGTGCTGGGCCGGCGGTCCACGAGGCCGCGGGCGCGCAGCTTGCCGACGACCCGCGTGACGGCGCTGAACGAGAGCGCCGTGGCCTCGGCGAGCTCCCCCATCCGCAGCCGCCCGCCCGGCGACCCGACCAGGTGCATGAGCGCGAAGTACTCGCTGCTGGACACCCCGAGCGCCCGGCCGAGGTCGGCGTCGAACACCCGCGGGATGTACAGCACCACGCGCGCGAGGGCGCGCAGGAACTCCTCCTGCTCGTCGCTGAGCGGTGCTGCCGGCACGCCGGACGTCGTCGTCACGAGCAGCAGGATACTTGACTGCTGAAGGAGCTGGTCACCGCGGTGGCGAACCGGTCGTCCGTGGCGTCAGGGGCTCGGTCCGGATCGCGCAGGAGGACGGGTGGCGGACGGGCTGAGGTCCGCCGCCGCGCCGCGCGCGTTGTGATGACATGTGATCGCCAACTTTCGGTAACCTTGCCCGGTGCACGGGGACAGCTCAGGGACGGGATCGCGGCCGAGGGTCCGCGCGGTGGCCGACGCGCCGGCGGTGGCGGACGAGGGCGCCGAGCCCCGCACGCGGCTGCGCGCCCCCACCATGTCGGACGTCGCGCGGCTCGCGGGCGTCTCGGCGCAGACCGTCTCCCGCGTGCTGAGCGGCCACCCGAACGTCTCGGACCTGACCCGGGCGCAGGTCACGGACGCCGTCGAGCGCACGGGGTACCGCCGCACCAGCCTCGCGCGGGCGCTCGCGACGGGCCGCAGCATGACCATCGGCGTCGTCACGTACGAGACCGACTTCTACTCCCGCAGCGCGATCATGCTCGGCATCCAGCGCGCGACCCGCGGGCGCGGCTACTCGGTGAGCGCCGCGGGGACCACGTCGCTCGCGACGGCCGCGGTCGGCCAGGCGATCGAGCGGCTGCGGACGCAGGGCGTCGACGGCATGGTCATCGCGCTGCCGATCCGCGACGAGCCCTCGCTGCGCGAGCTCACCGAGGGCGTGCCGACGGCGGTCATCGACGGGCTCGGGTCGTCGGCGGACGAGATCGTGGCGATCGACCAGGTGCAGGCCGGTCGCATCGCCACCGAGCACCTGCTGGCGCTCGGGCACACCACCGTCTGGCACCTCGGCGGGCCCGCCACCTGGAACGACGCGGCGGGCCGGACGACCGGGTGGCAGCAGGCGCTCGAGGACGCGGGGCGCGCGGTGCCGCCCGTGCTCTACGGCGACTGGAGCGCGGAGTCGGGGTACCGCAACGGCCTGGTGCTGGGCCGGCTGCCCGACGTCACGGCCGTGTTCGTCGGGAGCGACGAGATGGCGTTCGGCCTGATCCGGGCGCTGGTCGACCTCGGTCGACGCGTGCCCGAGGACATCTCCGTGGTCGCGATGGACGACATCGCGCTGGCGCGGTACTGCTCGCCACCGCTGACCACCGTGCGCCAGCCGTTCCAGGACATGGGGCGCCTGGCCGTGGAGCACGTGCTCGCCCTGATCGACGACCCCGGGGCGGTGCGCGAGTCGGTGGTGGTCGCCCCGGAGCTGGTCGTGCGCTCCTCGACGGCACCCCCACCGGCCTGAGCCGCCGGGCCGCCTGAGCCGCCGGGCCGCCCGCGCCGAGCCCGGGTGGGCGGGCGCCGAGGACCGGCACCCGCCTACCCGTCGGTGCTACGCCTGCGCCCCGGCCCGACGCGCCCGGGTCAGCACGAGACCCGCGCCGACGGCCAGGAGCGCCAGCAGCAGGACCCCGCCGACGGCCGCGCCGGTCGTCGCGAGCACGCCGCGCACGGGCTGCGCGGCGCCCGCGTCCGACGCCACGTCGCCGGTGCCGCCGGCGTCTCCCCCGCCGACGCTCGTGCCGGACCCGTCGCCACCGGCACCGGACCCGCCGGCACCGGACCCGCCGGCACCGGACCCGTCACCACCCGTGCCGGAGCCACCGTCGCCACCCGGGTCGGGCGACGGCGACGGACCGGGCTCCGCGGTGGTGTCCACCACGGTGAACGCCACCACGGCCGAGGTCCCGGACCCGAACGCCAGCCGGACGCCCTGCTCCCCCGTCGCCCGGGCGGCGAGGAACGCCGTCGCGAGGGTGAACGTCGACGTGCCGTCGTCGTCCTCCCGGACGTAGTCCGACTCCCCGAGGCTGCCGAGCACGTTGCCCTCGGTCCCGACGTACCGGATGCCGTCGAGGGTGTCGCCGTTCCAGGTGATGTCGAACGTCACGACGTTGTCCGGGTCGTCCGCGCGCTCGGCGTTGCGGTCGTACACGGTGCTCCGCGCCTGCACGACGGCCGTCCCCGCGGCGGGGTCCTCGGGGCCGTAGACCGCGATCCCGGTGAGGGTCGGGTTGTACTGCTCGGTCGCCACCCGCTCGGTGAGCAGCACCCGCAGGCCGGTGCCGGTGACGGCCCCGAAGCCGTCGACCACGCGGTCGCGGCCGATGCCGTCGTCGTGCGTCGCGACGGTCACCCAGTCCCCGGAGTCCGGATCCCGGCGCTGGATCTCGAACGACTGCACGCGCGGCTCCGTGCCGGCGTCGGTGTGCTCGTCGAGCACCACCTCGTCGAACGTCGTCGGCTCCTCGAGGTCGATCTCCAGCACGATCGGCCACGCCGCGTCGTCCGCCGCCGCCCACCGGGTGGTCGCGTCGCCGTCGACCAGGTTGGCCGCGGACAGCGCGTAGTTCTGGTGCGGGTGCGTGGAGCTCGCCGTCGCCGGCTTGCCGCGGGCCAGGTCGACCCGGTCCTCCCCGGCCGGCTGCTCGATCGGGTCGAGGTCGACCGGGTCGGTCACCTGGGTGCCCTGGACCACCTCGTGCAGGCCGATGTCGATGCCGTCGCCCCAGTAGACGCCGGTACCGAAGAAGTCCGCGGTGCCGGCGTGCGGGTTGTACCGCCCCGCGTCGACCAGCGGGGAGGTCGCGGCGATCCGGAAGCCCGCGGCGGAGTCCCGGATCCGGTCCACGCCGAGATCCGTGGCGTAGTCCGCGGGGTCCGCGACGAACTGCGGGTCGGCGAGCACGGCGCGGTCGTCGGCGGGCTGGTCGGCGGAGCGGGTACCGCCGGCCTCGTAGTAGGCGTTCGCGGAGAACACCGCCTGCCGCAGCCCGTCGGCGTACCGCGCCCAGGGGGTGCTGCGCGTGGTCGACGTGTTGTAGAAGACGTTGTTGAGGAAGTACACCGGGCTGAGGAACCGCTCGTCGTGCACGTGGTCCATCTGCTCGGCGTCGTACACGAACACGTTGTTCATGAAGTACGACGGGCTGTAGTTGGTGGAGAGCATGTTCTTCACCAGCACGCCGTTGTCGTTGACGGACAGGTTGTACCGGGCGACCGAGTTCGAGCTGTTGCCCATGTACGCCATCCAGCCGGCGGCGTTGTCGTGCGAGTAGTTGTACTGGTAGGTCACGTCGAAGTTCGTGTACTCCAGGTCCCAGGGCGTCCCGTCGTACTCGTCGTACGGCCCGCCGTAGACCTCGTTGAACTGCATGACCGTGTCGGCACCGGCCCACAGGTACAGCCCGCAGGACACCGCGCTGTAGCGCTGCAGGAACCCGTTGACCTCGTTGTACTCGACCAGCATGTCCTTCGTGTTCGCGAGCTGGATCGCGCCCTGGCCGATGCTCTCGGCGTAGTTGTGCCCGATGTACACGTCCCGCGAGTACAGGTCCCGGGTGCGGACCCACAGCTGCTCCCAGCCCTCGTGCCACTTGCCGGCCTCGTCGTACTGCCCGAGGTCCGCGCTGCGGTCGTAGAACCAGTTGAAGGCCAGCTCGACGGCGTGCAGCTCCACGTCCACGAACGTGTTGTCCTCGATGCGCACGTCCTGGAAGTAGTACCCGCCGGTGGCGTACTCGGTGTACGGCTGCGAGCCGAACACCTGGAACACGACGCCGCCGTAGTGGATCTGCTGCCACGTGCTCGGCCCGTCGATGTCGTGCACGTACAGGTCGGTGATCCGGAAGTGGTCCATCACGGTGTCCGCGCCCTCGGGCAGCAGGTCGGCGTTGATGGAGATCGACACGCCGTCACGGACGTCGCTGCCCGAGGTGATGTCGGTGGCGAAGTCGTCGTCGTTCGACAGCTCCAGGCTGTGGATCTCCCAGTACTGCTGGTTGCGCAGCACGACGGCGCCGGTCATCCCCACGGTCTGCGGGTTCTTGGTGGTGCCGGACGTGAAGGGGCTCGGGACGTTCCCGTTCGTCGCGATGTACGGCCGCCGGGCGTCGGGGTCGCCGTAGGCGTCGATGACGATGGGGCGGCCCTCCTCCCCGGACCCCTGCGGGATCAGCTGGGCGTCGTGCCACTCCTCGCCCGCCTTGAGCAGGATGCGGTCGCCGGGCGCGAACGTGGTGGCGCTGGCCTTGGCCAGCGTCTGCCACGCCTGCTCCGGGGACGTCCCCGGGGCGGTGTCGTCGCCCGTGGTCGCGTCGAGGTAGTAGTCGGTGCCGCCGACGGCGTTCGGCTGGTTGCCGCCCCAGTCCTGGACGGCGGCCGACGCCGCGGCAGCGGGTCCCGCCACGGCGGCGGCGCCGATCGGCAGGGCGAGCGCCAGCGCCAGCCCGAGGGCCAGGGCGCGGCGGGGGCGCCGGGCCGGCGGGGGTCCGTCCCCCGGGTCGGACGTCGGGGTGTGCGGTGCGTGGGTCACGAGCGCGTTCCTTCCGGTTCGGTCGATGCCAGTGCGGCGTGGTCGACGACGATCGATCGG
>DAMBCY010000009.1:4896-23119 GCA_032056255.1 Cellulomonas sp.
GTCGTCCGTGCGGCTGTCGAGGTACGTGTCCAGGCGCTCGGCGGCGAGCGCGGCGCGGATGCGGGTGGCGTAGGTCGCGAGCGCCTGCTCGCCGTCCACGGAGACGTCGTCCACCCGCAGCACGACCAGGGCGTCGCCCTCGTCGGCCGGGTCGGTGGTCCGGCCGACCGCCAGCCCGGCGACGCGCTGCAGCGTCTCCTGCTGCGGCGGGGTCAGGTCGCTCGCGCCGGAGATCGTCTCGGCGGTGAGGGTGGCGCCGGGGTGCGCGGCCGCGACCGCCTCGAGGTCCGGCAGCGCGGCGACGTCCGCGGCGAGCCCCGCGCGGGCGGCCTCGACGTCGGTCACCGGCACCGTGAGCCGGGTCAGCCGGTAGGTGGTGGCGTTCGCGGCCCAGTCCTGCGGTGCCGCGGCGTAGGCGGCCTCGACGTCGGCGTCCGTGACGTGCAGCGGGTCGCCGGGTTCCGCACCGAGCCGCTCCTGCAGCCGGGTGCGCAGCTCGGTCAGCACGCCGGCGTAGTGCTCCTGGGCGCCGAGCGTCGTCGGGCCGTACACGACCTCGCCGCGGGCGACCGCGTCGGCGCGGCGGGCGTTCTCGGCGTCGCGGGCCGCGAGCACCGCGCCGAGGTCGGCCTCCTCGACCAGCCCGGCCTCGTGCGCGACGACCAGCAGCACGGTGTCCGCGACGGCCGCGTCCAGCGCGCGCTCGCGCAGCAGGTCGGCCGCGGACGCCCCGTCGACCTCCGCGGACCAGTCGAGCGGCTCCCCCGTGCTGCCGCGGGCCACCTGGACCTCGTTCTGCACCGTGGCTCGCAGGCGGTCCATGTGGAACGCCAGCACCGGCCGCGTCACGGGCTGCCCGTCGACGGTGGCGACCACGTCGGACGAGCGCGTGAGCAGCACGCCGGCCGTCAGGGCACCGGCCAGCGCGACGGCGCTGACCGCGATCAGGGCGCGCCGGGGCGCGCTACGGCGTCGGGACATGGGTGGAGCTCCTCCGCTCTGTCGTGTCCGGGCATCGGGGCCGCGCGCCGGCCGGGGTTCAGCCCGCCAGGGCGCCTGCCACCGGTTCGGGCGGCAGCGCCCCCACGAGGGCGGCGCCCAGGGCGGCGACCGGCCAGTCCTCCGGGACCGCCCGGACGCGCCGGTCGATCGCCAGGTCGGTGAGGAACGCGGACGCGCCGGCGCGGGACCGCAGGGTGTCGAGCACCCGGTCGAGCAGGCCGGTGCCGTGCTCGACGACGCCGCCCCCGACGGCGATCACGTCCGGGTCGTACGCCAGCGCGGCCGCGGTGCACGCCTGGGCGAGCGCCCCGGCGACCCGGTCCCGCTCGGGGGCGAGGCGGCCCTCGGGGTCGGCGGCGGTGCACAGGTCGGGCAGCGCGACCGGCGGGACGAGCGCGGCGAGCCGGCGGCGCAGCGCCCCACCGCCCACGACGGCCTCCAGGCAGCCGCGCTGCCCGCACCCGCACACCGGGCCGCCCGGCTCGACGACCAGGTGGCCGAGCTCGCCCGCCCACCCGGTCGTCCCGCGCAGCAGCGCGCCGTGCAGGACGGTCGCGGCGCCGACCCCGGTCCCGACGTTGAGGTAGGTCAGCGTGCCGCCGGTGCCGCCCGTGCCGCCGAACCGCTGCGCCGCGCCCAGCGCGCTGGCCTTGACGTCGTTCTCCACCCGCACCGGCACGCCGGTCCGCCGGCCGAGCTCCGCGCCGAGCGGCAGCGCGTCGAGGTCGAGGTTCACCGCGGTGCGGACCGTCCCGGTCGCCGCGTCGACAGCGCCGGGGATGCCGACGCCGACGGAGTCCGGTACCCCGGGCCCGACGACGTCGGCGACCGCGCGCACGGCGGTGTCGAGCACGCCCCGCGCACCGCGGACGGTCGGCCGGACCCGGCTCGCGAGCAGGGTGCCGTCGTCGGCGACCGCGACCGCGTGGGTCTTGGTGCCGCCGATGTCCACCCCGACGCGGATCACGGCTCCTCCGGGAGGGGTCCGCCGGTGCCGTACAGCGCGACGCCCGACAGCGTGGGCGCGAGCCGGGACGCGGTGACCCGGACCCGGACGCGCTGGACCTCGACCGGTGCGAACCGGGCGACACGCCGGTAGCCGACCGCGCCCACCCGGGCCAGCGGCCGCCAGCCGGTGCCGTCGTGGTGCTCCACGACCGCCTCCTCGACGCGCTGACCCTGGGCGATGTGCTCCTGGAGCAGCACCCCCTGCACCGGCACGGGTGCGGGCAGGTCGAGCGTGATCGTCGGCTCCGGGTCGGCGGCGTCGGCCTGCCACCAGGTGCCGGTGTCGTCCGGGTCGGTCACGGTGCCCGCGCCGGTGCCGCTGCTGGCGCGGACCGCAGCGGACCCGCCGACCCGGTGCGCCCGCACCTGGGCCAGCAGCCGGCCGAGCTCGGCGAGCACCGCGACGTCCGGGTCAGCCACCAGGCCGTCGCGGGCGGGCGGGACGTTGAGCAGGAAGGTCGCGTTGCCGCCGACGGACCGCTCGTGGATCCCGAGCAGCTCGCGCGCCGACCGCACCTGGTCGTCCTGGTCGGGGTGGTGGAACCAGCCCGGCCGGATCGAGGTGTTCACCTCGGCCGGGTACCAGACCAGGTCCCCCACCGCGGTACCCGCGAGCGCCGCGCGGCTGCCGAGGTCGTCCTCGTCGGAGCGGACCAGGCGCGCGAACTCCCCGTCGTCGGCCTGCTGCGACCGCTCGGCGGTGCGCTCGGCGGACTGCAGCGCGTGCGGGACGACGCTCCACTCGTCGGGGCGGGTGTGCCCCGCCTCGTTGCCGCACCAGCGCACGTCCGGCCCGCAGACGCTGATCACGGCGCCGGGCTGCAGCGCGCGGACCGTGCGGTGGTACCGGTCCCAGTCGTACTGCTGGACCCGCCCGTCGGGCCCCTCGCCGTTCGCACCGTCCAGCCAGACGGCGCACACGTCGCCGTAGCCGGTGAGCAGCTCGGTGAGCTGCGCGACGTAGACGTCGTCGTAGGCCGTGCCGCTGCCGTACGCGGGGTGGTTCCGGTCCCACGGCGACAGGTACACGCCGAACCGCAGCCCGTGCCGCGCGCACGCCTCGGCCACCTCGCGCACCAGGTCGCCCTGTCCCCCGCGCCACGGGGACGACACCACCGAGTGCGGGGTCGTGGTGGTCGGCCACAGGCAGAACCCGTCGTGGTGCTTGGCGGTGAGGATCGCGGCCCGCATCCCGGCGGACGCCAGGGCCCGCACCCACTGGTCGGCGTCCAGGTGCTCCGGGTCGAACAGGGCGGGGTCCTCGGTGCCGTCGCCCCACTCCCGGTCGGTCATCGTGTTCATGCCGACGTGCAGGAAGCCGTACATCTCCAGCCCCTGCCAGGCGAGCTGCCGGGCGCTCGGCCGCACGTGCGCGAGGTACGCGAGGTCCACGGGGTCGGCGGCGTCCACGGTGCTCGCGCTGCTCATCGGTACGTCCGGTTGTACGCGTGCAGCAGCGCCAGCAGCCCGCCGAGCCCGACCAGCATCAGGCCGAGGTTCGCCCAGCCCACGGTCCGCTGGCTCACCACGACCAGCGCCACGCAGGCGGCGGCGAGCGCGAACCGCGCGACGGTCCACGCCACGGCGCGTCGTTCGGGTGTCATCCGATCTCCCTCCAGACCAGGGCGTGCGGCGCGAGCGTCAGGTGCTCGGTGCGCCCGCCCGCGTGCACGGTCGTCTCCTGCGGCTCCCCCGTGCCGTTCGCCACGGCGTAGACGCCGGCGCCCGGGTACGCGTTGACCTCGCACGCGGGGTTGGTCGAGAACCAGCGGGTCAGCTCGTCCTCGCGGTGCGCCGCCCAGTGCAGGGCCCGCAGCAGCAGCCGGGTGTTCTGCGTGCCGTAGGGCAGCCCGGCCGCGTACACCGCGCGCCCGGCACCGGCGTCGCGGGCCGCGAGGTGCACCTCGTCGCGGGAGTACTCGAGGATCGTCGTGTCCTCGGCGACCGCGAACACGTCCCCGGTGCTCTCCCCGAGGTCCAGCGGCCCGGTGACGTCGGCGGTGATGAAGTGCTCTCGCGTGACGGTGCGGTGGTACTTGTCGGTCGAGAGGCTGCGGCTGGTCTCCCGGTCGACGCCGAGCAGGTCGGCGAGCTGGAAGTACCGGCCCTGGAACGGCGTCGCGCTGGGCTCCCCCACTCCGACCAGGCCGCCGCCGGCGTGCACGTAGGCCCGCAGCGCGGTGACCAGCCGGGGGTCGCGCCACGCGTCCCCGCCGGAGAACGCCGTGTCCAGGACACCGGCGTTGATGACGACGTCGATGCCCGGGTCCACCCCGTCGCGGACGACGTCCTCGAACGACACGAACTCCACGTCGACCGCCATGCCGCTGAGCGACTCCAGCACGCCGTAGAGCGAGTACGCCTGCTTGGCGTACAGCGCGTGCGCGACCGTGAACGCCTGCCAGGTCCGCAGCCGGCCCCAGGCGTTGAGCACCGCGACCCGCAGCCCGCTGTGCGGCGCCGCGCCCCGCACCCGGTCGTGGATGCCGCGGAACTCGTCGGTGATCTCCGCGACCGTGTCGACGAAGTCCGGGAACTGCGCCGCGAGGCTGAGGTAGCCGCCGTAGCCCATCCGGTCCACCGGCTTGCGCAGGATCGCGCGCCGCGCCTGCAGCCAGCTCTCCCGCGCCTCGATGCTCGGGTCGTTGCCCTCGTAGAACGTGTCGGGGAAGAAGTACGGCAGGAACCGGCCCTCGGTGTACCGCACGTGCGGGATGTCGGAGATCATCCGCAGGGTCGTGCCGTCGCCGACGCTGCCGACCACCGCGTCCAGGCCGATCTCGGCGAACCGGGGCCCGTACGGCTCGACGCCGATCCACTGGTCGCCGAGGAACATCATCGCCTCCTTGCCGGCCTCGTGGGTCATGCCCACGAGCTCGGCTGCGGCGCGGGTGACGAACTCCGAGACGAAGTCCACCCAGTCCCGGTACCGCGACGAGGGGGTGCGGAACGAGGAGTTGTAGTACCCCTCGTCCACGAGGTCCTCGGGGCGCAGCCGGTAGCCCTTCGCCTGGGCGAAGTCCTCGAGCGCCCGCGCGGAGACGGTCGCGCCGTAGCCGAACCAGTCGACGAACTTCTCCCGGCCCTGCTCGTCGAACACCAGCGAGAACTGGTAGAAGAACGTCGTGAACCGCACGACGTCGGTGGCCGGGTTCTCCTTCAGCCAGGACCGGAAGGTGTCGAGCACGTACGCCCACGTGGCCGGGTGGCGCACGTCGTAGGGGATCTCGTGCTCCTTGTCCCCCCACCCGTTCGTCAGGTGGTTGTACATCTCGACCGGGTCCCAGACGATGTACGCCAGGAACGCCGCGGTGTACTCGTGGAACGGTTCGGCGCCGCGCACGGTGACGGTCGCGTCGGCGTCCACGGACCAGCGCGCCGGGTCGACGACCTCGCCGGTCGTGCGGTCCACGACCTCCCAGTACCGCGCCGGGTCGTCGTCGAGGTTCGCCCGCAGCTGCTGCGGGAAGTACCGGCGCATCACCGGGATCTCGACCACGTCGGAGCCCGGGACGCCCGCGACGCGCTCGGACAGCAGGTACATCTGCGGGACCTGCTCCATGTGCCGCTCGATGAAGGCGTTGTCGCCGCGCACCGGGAAGTACGCGCTGTAGACCTTCTTGCCCAGCGCGCGCACGGCGTCGTCCAGGTGCGTGCCGTCGGAGTTGCGCACCGCGTCGGCGCCCCAGCGCTCCGCGATCTGCGCCGTGCGCTCGGCGAACCCCTCCTCCGAGGGGATCGTCACGCGCCCGTAGGTTCGGTTGTCGTCCACGTTCAGCCCTTGACCCCGCCCGCGGCGATGCCTTCGATCAGCCGCTTCTGAATGAGTGCGTAGAAGATGAGGACCGGGACCATGACGATGACCATCCCGGCGTAGAGCCGCCCGTAGTCGGCGGCGGCGCGCTGAGCCGTCATGAGGTTGAGCAGGCCCACCTGGAGGGTCTTCTCCTGGCCCGGCAGCAGCGTCAGCGCGATGATGAAGTCGTTCCAGTACGACAGGAAGTTGAACAGCACGACCGTGGTCACCGCGGGCTTGGCCATCGGGATGATGACCCGCAGCATCGTCCGCAGCCGCGAGGCGCCGTCCAGGGTGGCGGCCTCCTCGTAGTCGACCGGGATGGTGCGCAGGTAGTTGCTCAGCAGGTACACGGTGAACGGGATCGACGTCGCCGCGTACACGAGCGAGAGCACCGCGCGGTTGTCGATGAAGAACCCGTCGGGCGCGATGTCCACCAGGGCCCGGTCCCAGCCGATGAGCAGCAGGAAGATCGGCACCACGATGTAGTTGACGTTGACGAACAGCCCCGCCATCAGCCCGGTCTCCACCAGGCGCCGCCCGCGGAACTCGACCCGGGCGATCACGTACGCCGCCGGGACCGCGACGAGCAGGACGAGCACCAGGCCGCCCACGGTGACGAGCACCGAGTTCAGGAAGTACCGGCCCATGTGCGCGCCCGTGAACGCGTCCACGAAGTTCTGCCAGTGCAAGCCCTCGGGCAGCGTCCACGGGCTGCCGTAGAACTCGCCCCTGGTCTTCATCGAGGCCAGGAGCACCCAGACCACCGGGACCACGATCGACGCGGCCATGAGGAGGATCAAGGCGTACTGCAGGAAGCGGGAGGTCCGGGTCCGGACACCGGTCATCGGCGCGGCAGCCGCGTTGGCATGCATTCTTCGGCTCTTTCGTCAGAAAGTCAGCGGCTCGCGCTCGGTCGCCTTGCTCACGACCAGCGACAGCAGGAAGGAGAAGGCGAAGATGACGACACCGATCGCCATCCCGTAGCCGTACGAGGAGTTGGTGTAGGCCTGCTCGTACATGTACGAGAGCAGGACCGCGGAGGACCCGTCGGGGCCGCCGCCGGTCATCGCGGTCACCAGGACGAAGCTCAGGTTGACCGCGCTGATGATGAAGAACGTCAGCGTCGTGCGCAGGTTCGTCCAGATGAGCGGCAGGGTGATCGCGAAGAACTGCCGGCCCCTGCCCGCGCCGTCCAGCCCCGAGGCCTCGTACAGGCTCTCCGGGATGCTCGACATCCCCGCCATGTACATGACCATGTAGTAGCCGACCGACTGCCAGACCATCGCGGCACCGACCGCGTACACGACCAGCTTCTGGTCGCCGAGCCACACCTGCTGGAGCGCGTCCAGCCCGAGGAACCCGAGGCCGCCGTTGAGCAGGCCGTCGTCCTGGTCGTAGATCGCCGAGAACATCGCGGCGATCACGACCACCGACAGGATGTTCGGGATGTACAGCACGAACCGGTAGAGGTTCCTGCCCCTGAGGTTCTCCCGGGACATGATCGCCGCGGTCAGCAGCGCCACCGACATCGTCACGATGGTGACGACGACGAGCAGCAGCACCGTGTTCTGGAACGCGCGCACGAACTGCATGTCGCCGAGCAGGGTCCGGAAGTTGTCCAGGCCGACGAACGTCTGCGTCGCGGAGAAGCCGCTCCACCGGAACAGCGACATCCGGAAGACGTTGAGCGTCGGGACGATCATGAAGACCAGGTAGAGCAGCCCGGCCGGCACCAGGCAGGCCAGGGCGAACAGCCCGGCGCCGCGCCGGCGACCCGAGCGGGCGGTGGGGCGCCGGGCGTCGCGGCGGGGCGCCCGGGTCGTGGCGGGGCCGCCGCCCGCGGCGGGGTGGACCCCCGCCGCGGACGCGGACGCGCCGTGCGTCGTCGTGGGCACGGGTGTCACTCGCCGGCCGCGCGCAGCTTCTCGCTCGCGGTGTCGAGGTCCGCCAGCCACTGCTCCGGGGTCTTGTCGCCCGAGATGATGCTGTTCGCGGTGTCGAACAGCGTCGCCTTGATGTTCACGCCCTCGACCGGCGCGGTGCTCGCGAACCCGCCGACGAGCGCGGTCACGCCCGGCTTCTCGTACTCGGCGTAGAAGCCCGCGAGCTCCGGGTCCAGGTCGGCCGTGATGCCGTCGATCGGCTGCACGGCGTTCGACGCCGCGAAGATCGCCGCGGCCTCGTCGGAGTACAGGTACGCCAGGAGCTCCTTGGCCGCGTCGACGTTCTTCGCCTGCGCCGGGATCCACGCCGACTCGACGGAGGTGGTCAGGTAGCGGTCGCCGCCCTCCTCGAGCGCGGGCAGCGGGGTGAGGCCCCAGGTGAAGCCGTCGGCGCGCGGCGCCTCCGCCATCTCGCCGGCGATCCAGGTGCCGTTCGGCATGAACACCGTCTCGCGGTCGAGGATCTGCTGCTGGTTCTTGGTGAAGTCCTGCTCGTTCGCGTAACCGACCGTCGTCGGGGCGGCGTACCCGAGCAGGCGGGCGGTGAGGTCGATGGCCTCGACGGCCTCGTCCGTCGTCCAGACGCCCTCGGCGTAGGTCATGACGTCCTCGTAGAAGTCCTCGCCGCCGACGCCCGCCAGCAGGGAGAAGAAGTACGAGTCGAGGTAGCCGGCCGTCGGGTAGGTGAACAGGCTGATGCCCTCCGCCTGTGCCGCGTCGCCGAGGGCGAACATCTCGTCCCAGGTCTCCGGGACGGTCCAGCCCTGCTCGTCGAACAGGCCCTGGTCGTACACGAGCCCGGTCGGCGCGTAGTACATCGGCATGAGGTACGTGGAGTCGTCGCCGTACGGGTTGGTGTTGAGGTTGCCGACGATGCCGTCGGTCAGCTTCTCGCCGACGGTGACGTCCTCGCCGGGGACAGTGGCGTCGAGGACGTCGGTGAGGTCGGTGAGGCCCTCGTCCTTGATGAGCGTCTCGGTGAGCGCGGCCTGGCGGCCCTGGCCCAGGACGACGAGATCGGGGTACTGCCCCGCCTTCATGCCCGGGGTGATCTCGTCCTCGATGCTCTTGCTGGTCTGGAGCTCGATGGTGACGTCCGGGTTCACCTTCGCGTAGGCGGCGATGACGTCCTCGTACATCTGCGTGCCGTAGCCACCCTCCAGGGCAGCCATCTTCAGGGTGACCGTGCCGTCGGCGTCGGCCTCGCCGCCCGAGCCTGCGGTGGAGCAGGCGGCGAGGGAGCCCGCCAGGACGACCGCGGTCGCCAGCGGCAGGAGCTTGCGTGTCATTGAGGGAGCCCTTTCGAGTGGGGTGCCGACCGCGACCGGCCGGCTCGGAGCGTGGGACAGCGGCGCGCACGACTCCGGCGCCGGGCGGTCGCCGCGCTTCCTCGACGCGGTCCGCCGGTGCCGGCACCGTCCCCCGGTGCGCACGCTTGTCAGTCAAGCGCACGCCGCTGTTATCGTCAACAACTTCACGCCAAACGCCACAACTCGTAACCTGATGGTGACACGGCGCGGGTCGGCCCGGGCGTGTTCAGGACACAGAGGCCCAGTACGTGCCGTCCGGGAAGGAGTACGTCGCGACGGACTCCGCGCGGATGTGCGCGCTGTAGCCGGGCTGCGACGGCAGGACGTAGCTCCCGTCCTCGACGACGCACGGGTCGTGGAAGTGCTCGTGCAGGTGGTCCACGAACTCCGTGACCCGGTTCTCCAGCGTCCCGGAGATCGCGACGAAGTCGACCACCGACAGGTGCTGCACGAGCTCGCACAGCCCGACACCGCCCGCGTGCGGGCAGACCGGCACGCCGAACTTCTTCGCCATCAGGTACACCGCGAGGATCTCGTTGATGCTCGCCAGCCGCGCCGAGTCGAGCTGGCAGAAGTCGATCGCCCCGGCCTGGAACAGCTGCTTGAACAGCACGCGGTTCATGCCGTGCTCCCCCGTCGCGACCCCGATCGGCGCGACGGCCTTCCGGATGGCGGCGTGGCCGAGCACGTCGTCGGGACTGGTGGGCTCCTCGATCCAGAACGGGTCGAACTCCGCCAGCCGCCCCACCCACTCGATGGCCTCGGGCACGTCCCACACCTGGTTGGCGTCGATCATCAGCCGGACGTCCGGGCCCACGACCTCGCGGGCGATCCGCAGCCGCCGGACGTCCTCCTCCAGGTCGGCGCCGACCTTGAGCTTCACGTGCCGGTAGCCGGCGTCGACGGCCTCCTGCAGCAGCCGGCGCAGCTTGTCGTCCGCGTAGCCGAGCCAGCCCGCCGAGGTCGTGTAGCAGGGGTACCCGCCGCGCGCCTCCAGCTCGGCGACCCGGGCCGCGCGGGTCGGCTCCAGCCCGCGCAGCATCGCGAGGGCCTCGTCCGCGGTGAGCGCGTCGGACAGGTAGCGCAGGTCGGTCGCGGCGACGAGCTCCTCCGGGCTCATGTCGACCAGCAGCCGCCACAGGGGCTTGCCCGCGCGCCGGGCCGCCATGTCCCACAGCGCGTTCATCACCGCGGCCATCGCCAGGTGCACCACGCCCTTCTCCGGCCCCAGCCAGCGCAGCTGCGAGTCCGCGGCGAGCTCGCGGTACGTCGCGCCCAGGTCGTCCAGCAGCGCGTCGGCGTCCCGGCCGACCAGCGGCAGCGCGCGCTGGCGGGCGGCCTCGGCGCACAGGTCGTTGCCGCGTCCGATGGTGAAGGTGAAGCCGTAGCCCTCCAGGTCGCCGTCGGTCTCCAGCACGACGTAGGCGGCCGAGTAGTCGGCGTCCTTGTTCATCGCGTCGGAGCCGTCGGCGGACAGCGAGGTGGGGAAGCGCAGGTCGTGCACGCGCACGCCGGTGATGGTCGTCATGGGTCCGGGTCTCTCTCGTGAGGGTGGTGGTCAGTGCTCGCCGGGCAGCCGGCGCAGCAGCCCGCGCTCGACCAGCTCGGCCCAGAGCGCGGCCGGCACGGTGGCGCCGTACCTCTCGACGGCGGCGTCGACGTGCGCGGCGGTCCGCGTGCCCAGCACGACGGAGGCGACGACGTCGAACCCGAGCGCGTACTGCACCGCGAGCTCGGGCACGGTCACGCCGTGCCGGGCGGCGACGGCGGCGATCGCGCGGGCGCGGGCCAGCAGCTCCGCCGGTGCCGGGGCGTAGTCGAAGTGCGCGTCGTCCGGGACGACCGGTGAGGCGAGGATGCCGGAGTTGTACACGCCGGCCGCGACGACGCCCACGCCGCGCTCGGCCGCGAGCGGCACCAGGTCGTCGAGCGCCGTGTGGTCCAGCACGGTGAGCCGGCCCGCGAGCATGACGACGTCCACGTCGCAGCGCCGCACCAGCTCGGTGAGCATCGCGGACTGGTTCATCCCGGCGCCGACCGCCCGGACCACGCCCTGGTCGCGCAGCTCGAGCAGCGCGCCGATGCCGGTGGTGGAGGCGGCCGCCCAGTGGTCGTCCGGGTCGTGCAGGTAGGCGATGTCGATCCGGTCCAGGCCCAGGCGCCCCAGGCTCTCCTCCACGGACCGCAGCACGCCGTCGCGGGAGAAGTCCCACCGCCGCCGGGTGGTCGCGGGGACGACGAAGCCCTCGTCGTCGGTCCGCCCGGCACCGTCCGGGTCGGGGACCAGCAGCCGGCCGACCTTCGTGGACAGCACGTACTCCTCGCGCGGGCGGCCGGCGAGCGCGGCGCCGAGCCGGCGCTCGGACAGGCCCAGGCCGTAGTGCGGTGCGGTGTCGAAGTACCGGATGCCGGCGTCCCACGCGCGGTCGACGGCGGCGGCGGACGCCTCGTCCGTGGTCTCGCGGTTGAGGTTGCCGAGCTGGGCGGCGCCCAGGCCGATCTCCGTCAGGGCCAGGTCTGCGACGACCGAGCGCGTCCTCATCGTGCCTCCTCGGGGGTGAGCGATCGCGACCGACTATAGGGCCTAGAGGTCTGATGAATTCAGCCTCCGATGCCGCGATTCCCGCGCTAGACTCCCGCTGAACCGGGATCGACGGCCCAGAGGTCTGACCAAGGAGCGAGCGATGAAGAGCGTGTGGGAGTCGGGTGGCACCGCCCACGGCGTGTGGACGACGCTCGCCGACCCGGTGACGATCGGGCTCGCGGCCCGGGCCGGGTTCGACTACACCTGCATCGACATGCAGCACGGCCTGGTCACCGCCAGCGAGCTCCCCGTCGTGCTGCGGTTCCTCGCCGGCAGCGGCACCACGCCGATCGTCCGGGTCCCGTCCTGCGAGACCGCGATGATCTCCCGGGCGCTGGACCTCGGGGCACGCGGCGTCGTGCTGCCGATGGTCGACAGCGCCGAGCAGGCCGCCGCCGCCGCGGAGGCGGTGCGCTACCCGGCGCTGCCCGGCGCCGGCGGGAGCGCGCACGGCCGGCGGTCCTGGGGACCGGTCTTCGCGGACCTCGACGGCGTCACCCCGCCCGACCGCGCGAACGACGACGTGCTGTGCATCGCGATGATCGAGACGCCGCAGGGCTTCGCGGACGTCGAGCGGATCGCCGCGGTCGACGGCGTCGACGTGCTGTACGTCGGCCCCTACGACCTCGCGCTGTCGACCGGGCACGGCCAGGTCACCTACCGGGACGACGCGGAGGTCGCGGCGATGATCCAGCACGTCGTCGACACGGCGCTCGCGCACGGCACGATCCCCGCGGTGCACTGCACCGACCTGCCGATGGTCCGCGACTGGCGCGCCCGCGGCGCACGGATGCTCACCACCGGCCTGGACACGACGATCGTCCGCGAGGCCATGGCCGCCCACTACCGCGCCGCCGTCGAGGACTGAGCCGTGCGCCTCGACGCCCACCACCACGTCTGGGACCTGGACGTGCGCCCGCAGCCGTGGATCGGGCCGGACGAGGCGCCCGTGATCGGCCGGAGCTTCTCCCGCACGGACTGGCGCGCCGCGTCCGCCGGCACCGGCGTCGAGGCGGCGGTCGTCGTGCAGACCGTCCCGGTCGCGCAGGACACGCCCGAGCTGCTGGACCTCGCGGCCGACGACCCCGGCGTCCTCGGCGTGGTCGGCTGGATCCCCGGCACCGGGCACCCCGAGGACGAGATCGCCGCGCTGCTCGCCCACCCGCACGCCCGGTACCTCGTGGGGCTGCGGGACCTCACCCAGTTCCGCACCGAGCGCGACTGGCTCGGCTCACCCGCCGCCCGCGCGCGGTCGCAGGCCGCGGGCGCCGCCGGGCTCGCGGTGGACCTGCTGGTCGAGCCGGACCAGATCGCCTCCGCCACGGCGCTCGTGCACCGCACGCCGGAGGTCCGCTACGTGCTCGACCACCTCGGCAAGCCGGCCCTGGACACGACGTCCGCGGCCGAGTGGGGCCGGCTCGTCGCCGGGCTGGCCGAGGCGCCGAACGTCGCCTGCAAGATCTCCGGCACCACGACGCTGACCGCCGACCCGGCGGTCCCCGCGCTGACCGCGTACCTGGCGGAGGCCGTGCACCGGTTCGGCGCGGACCGCCTGGTGTTCGGCAGCGACTGGCCGGTGATGCTGCTCGGCGGCACCACCTACGCGGCCCAGGTGCGCCGGGTCGAGGACGCCGTGCGCGCCGTCGGGCTGGACGCGGCCGGCGCCGGCGCGCTGTGGGGCGGGACCGCGGTCCGCTGGTACCGGCTCTCCCCCGGCGGTGCCGCGTGACCGCGCTGCCGCCCTCCTCCCAGACCGCCGTGGTCATCGAGGGCATCAAGGCGATGATCACCGAGGGGCTGCTCGCGCCCGGCGACCGGCTGCCCGTGGAGCGCGACCTCGCGCTGCGGTTCGGGGTCTCGCGCGGCTCGCTGCGCGAGGGCGTCCGGGCGCTGGCCACGCTCGGCATCGTCGAGACCCGCCAGGGCGCGGGCAGCTACGTGACCTCGCTCGAGCCGGCCGGCCTGCTCGGCACCCTCGGGCTGCTCGCCGACCTCACCCCCGCGCACCGGGCCGCCGACCTGCTCGCCGTGCGGCGGGTCCTGGAGGCGGAGGCCGCGGCCCTCGCGGCCCGGCTCGCGACCGACGACGAGCTCGACGCCGCGCAGCGGGTCCTGGACGAGATGGAGGCCCGGCTGCCGGTGCCGACCGCCGGTGCCGACCCGGAGTCCGCGGACGCGGACGACCTCGCGGCCGCGATCGAGGCCGACACCGCGTTCCACCGGGCCGTCGCCCGGGCCGGGGGCAACGCGGCGCTCGCCGCCCTGGTCGACGGGCTGATGAGCCACACCCTGCGCACCCGCCTGTGGCGCGCCGTCACCGAGTCCGGAGCCATGCACGACGCCCACCGCGAGCACCGCGACATCCTGGCCGCGCTGCGCGCCCGCGACCCCGACCTCGCCCGCCTGCGCATGGCCGTGCACCTGGTGGGGGTCGAGCGCTACGCCCTGACGCACCCCGACGGTCCCGACGAGCGCGCAGCCCTGCCGCACGAGGACCCGTCCGACCACCCGGAGGCACCGTGACCGTCGAGCGCCACGGGCAGATCGTGCGCCTGCGTCCCGAGAAGCGCGCGGAGTACCTGCGCCTGCACGCCGCCGTCTGGCCGCAGGTCGAGGCCACGCTGCGGGCGCACCACGTGCGGCGCTACACGATCTTCCTGGTCGACGACACGCTGTTCGCGACCTACGAGTACATCGGCGCCGACCACGCCGCCGACATGGCCGGGGTCGCGGCGGACCCGGTCACGCAGGAGTGGTGGCGGCACACCGACCCGTGCCAGGAGCCGTGGGGAGCGGGAGGGACCGCGGGCGCCGGGCCCTGGCGCGACGCGGTCGAGGTGTGGCACCTGGACTGAGGTCCTGCCCGTCCGCCCCGCGTCACCGCCGTGCCGCGAACGCCCGCAGCCGCAGGTCCCGCGACCGCTCGAGGTGCGCGGCCACCGCGACGCGCGCGGCCTCGGCGTCCCGGACGCGCAGGGCGTCCAGCACCGCGCCGTGCTCGACGCGGCTGGCCGCGAGGTCGTCGGCGGCCTCGCGCCGCGCGCCGTCGTAGATGCGCAGCTGCGCGGTGAGCCGCACGAGCAGCCCGGTGACGGTGGCGTTGTGCGCGGCGACCCAGAGCGCCTCGTGCCACAGGGTGTTGAGCCGGCGCTGCTCGTCGGGGTCCGCGTGGGCGGCGTCCTCGTGCAGGCTCTCCAGCCGGGCGAGCTCGAGCTCGGTGCGCCGGACGGCGGCGCTCGCGGCGGCCACGCCCTCCAGCGCGGTGCGCGCGTCGTAGATGTCGAGCACGTCCTCCGGGGTGCCGGACCGGACGCGGTAGCCGCGGGGTGCCCGTTCCAGCAGGCCGTCCTGCTCCAGGCGGGCCAGGGCCTCGCGCACCGGGGTGCGGGAGACGCCGTACCGGGCCGCGAGCGCGGCCTCGACCAGCACGTCGTCGGGCGCGAAGGTGCCGTCCAGGACGTCGCGGCGCAGCTCGGCGTAGTGCGGGGTGCCGACATCCGTGCGGGCGGTGTCGAGGGCGTCCACCTGGCTCATACCGCCATCCTCACACATCGGGACACATCGGTATACAACAGTATCCCGGATGGCGGACACGCCTTGTCCGACCGCGACGCCCCTGCCTACGGTCGGACCCACGAGCCCGCCCGACGAGCCTGCCCGACGAGGAGCACCATGCCGACGCACCCGCCCCGCACGACCGCCTCGCGGTCCTGCCGGCGCGCCCGCTGTCGGTAGACGCATCCCGCTCTCCTGACCGGCCCGTCCGGTGCGGCGGTGCGTCCTCCCGCCCCGTCCGTCGCCGAACCGGAGGCCCGCGTGCCCGCCCCTGCCCCGTCCACGTCCCCGCCCACCTCCACGGGCTCGTCCCTGCCCGGCTCGGCCGGGCCGACGGCCGCCGTGCTCGCCTGGCCCGCCTTCGCGGCCCTCGTGCACCGGATCGCGCTGCGCTCGGGCGCCGCCGCGCCGGACGGCACGCTGGTGGTGGCGGTGGACGGGTACTCGGGCTCCGGCAAGACGTGGCTGTCCACCCGGCTCGCCGCCGCGCTGCGCGCCGAGCTGCTGCACGTCGACGCGTTCGTCCCCGGCTGGCACGCGCTGGACGAGGGCGTCCGCGCCGTCGGGCGCGACCTCGTCGGCCCGTGGGCGGCCGGCCGGGCGGCACGGCCCCGGCCGTACGACTGGGACACCGCGACGCCGGGCCCCCGGCTCACGCTGGCACCGCCGTCCCTGGCCGTGCTGGAGGGCTGCGGCATCGCGTCGCTCGACCCCGCCGCCGGCCTGGCCGCCCGGCTGTGGGTGCACGCCGCGCCGCACCTGCGGACCCGGCGGCTCGACGGCCGCGAGGACCGCGACGCCTACCTGCCGCACCGCGCGACCTGGGCGCGGCAGGAGGCCGACCTCGCCCGGCGGCACCGGACCCCGCACCGCTGCGACCTGCGCGTCCTGCGCGCCGACGCCGCCGGGGTCCGGGTCACCCCGGCACCGCCCGTCCCCGACCTCTGACCCGCTCCCCGCCACCTCGCGTACCCCTCCCGGAAGGACCCCCGCCATGCGCGCACCCGCCCGCCCCCTGCTCGCCGCCGCGAGCCTCGTCGCCGTCACCGCGCTCGCGGCCTGCGGCTCGTCCGCCGCACCGGGAGCCGCCGGCACCGCCGACGCGGCGTCCGGCGACCTCACCCCGGTCACCTTCGTCCTGGACTGGACGCCGAACACGAACCACACCGGCGTCTACGTCGCGCAGGAGAAGGGCTGGTTCGCCGAGCAGGGCATCGACCTGACGATCGTGCAGCCCCCGGAGGACGGGGCGGAGGCGCTCGTCGCGTCCGGGGCGGCGCAGTTCGGCGTCTCGTACCAGGAGAACGTCACCCAGGCGCGCGGCCAGGACGTGCCCGTCGTGTCGATCGCCGCGGTGATCGCGCACAACACGTCGGGCTTCGCCTCCCCGGTGGACCGGGGCATCGAGCGGCCCGCCGACTACGAGGGCCACGTCTACGGCGGCTGGGGCAGCCCGATCGAGGGCGCGATCCTCGACGCGCTCGTCGCCGGCGACGGCGGCGACCCGGCGCAGGTGACGAACGTCGACATCGGCACCAGCAGCGTCATCCAGGCGTTCCAGCGGGACATCGACCTGGGCTGGGTGTTCGAGGGCTGGGACGTGCCGCTGGCCGAGGAGCAGGGCGTCGACCTCAACATCCAGCTGGTCCGCGACTACGACGAGGCGCTCGACTGGTACACCCCCGTGCTGATCTCGAGCGAGGACGTGATCGCCGACGACCCCGAGCTGGTGCAGGCGTTCGTCGACGCGGCGTCCGCGGGCTACGAGTTCGCGATCGAGCACCCCGACGAGGCCGCGCAGATCCTGCTGGACGCGGTGCCGGACCT
The DNA here is from genome assembly GCA_032056255.1 of Cellulomonas sp. GTDB lineage: Bacteria > Actinomycetota > Actinomycetes > Actinomycetales > Cellulomonadaceae > Cellulomonas. The sequence goes on from DAMBCY010000009.1 coordinate 21,925, forward strand.
CGACGAGCAGCAGGTCGTCGCGAGCCAGGCGTACCTGGCGGACGAGTACCGGTCCGACTCCCCCGAGTGGGGCTACCAGCGCCCGGAGGTCTGGTCCGGGTTCACCGCGTGGCTGGAGGAGAACGCGATCATCGAGCCCGGCTTCGACCACGAGGCGGCGTACACGAACCAGTTCGTCGAGGCCACCCCGTGACCACGCTCGAGCGCCCCGCCGCCCCGGCCGCCGCCACCCCCGCGGACCGGGGCGGCCGGCCGGCCGCCGCGCGCCGGGTGCGACGGCGGCGTGCGGCGCGGCGGGCGCTGCCCGCCGTCGGCACGTTCCTCGCCCTGCTCGTCGCCTGGGAGGTCGCCACCCGGGTCCTGGTGATCCCCGCGTGGATGCTGCCCGGGCCGGTCCGGATCGCGCAGGAGGCGGTCGCGGTCGCCCCGACGCTCGGCACGGACGTGCTGGCGACGGCCTCGCTGACGCTGTACGGCGGGACGCTCGGCGTGCTGCTCGGCCTGGCGCTCGCCGCCGTGCTGCACCTGGTCGAGCCGCTGCGGGCGGCCGTGTACCCGCTGCTGATCGTCAGCCAGAACGTGCCGTCCATCGCGCTGGCCCCGCTGCTGGTGATCTGGTTCGGCTTCGGGCTGACGCCCAAGGTCGTCGTCATCGTGCTGGTCTGCTTCTTCCCGGTGGCCGTCGCGGCGATGGACGGGCTGCGCGGCGCCGACCGCGTCGTCGTCGACTACCTGCGGATGTCGGGGGCCGACCGGTGGCAGGTGTTCCGCAAGGTCGAGGTGCCCTCGGCGCTCCCGTCGGTGTTCTCCGGCCTGAAGATCGCCGCGACCTACGCGGTGATGGGCGCCGTCGTCGCCGAGTGGGTGGGCTCCGACCGGGGCGTCGGCCACTACATGCTGCTGCAGAAGTCCGCGTTCCGCGCCGACCGGGTGTTCGTCGCGATCCTCACGATCGTGGTGCTGAGCCTGGCCCTGTTCGCCCTGATCGCCGTGCTCGAGCGGCGCGCCACCCGGTGGAGGACCCGATGAGCACCGAGCACCGCACGGACGCCCGGCTGCGGCTGGACGACCTGCACGTCGCGTACCCGACCGCGTCCGGCCCGCTGCCGGAGCTGGACGGCCAGTCGATGACCGTCGAGCACGGCGAGTTCGTGTCGATCATCGGCCCGTCCGGCTCCGGCAAGAGCACGCTGCT
>DAMBCY010000010.1:0-22414 GCA_032056255.1 Cellulomonas sp.
ACCCCCGCCGCCGAGGGAGGGTCAGCGCGACCCCTCCCTCGCCACCTCCACCCCTCCACCACCGCCTCGGTGCCACCCGCGTCCGGCGCCACGCGGCCCCGGGGGCGGGCTCGGGGTGCGGTGGCGAGGGAGGCATCGGGCCGCCCGGGGAGGGTCAGCGCGAACCCTCCCTCGCCGGGTCCGCCCCTCCTTCACCACCTCGGTGGCACCGACGGGCGGGTGGGGGTGCGGTCAGGGGCGGGGGGTGGTGGTGCTGGCGCGGGGGACGAGGGTGGCCGGGAGGAGGGTGCGGGGGACCTGCTCGCCCGCGAGGGCGCGGACCAGGGAGTCGATCGCGGCGCGACCCAGGGCCGGGAAGTCCTGCCGGACCGTGGTCAGCGGGGGCACGAAGTACGCGGCGCCGGCCTCGTCGTCGAACCCGACGACCGACACGTCCTGCGGCACCCGGACGCCGCGCTCCCAGAACGCGCGGAGCAGCCCCAGCGCGAGCTGGTCGTTCGCGGCGAACACCGCCGTCGGCACACCGGCGTCGGTCAGGCGCAGGCCCTCGCGGTAGCCGGACTCGGCGGACCAGTCGACCTCGACGGGCCGGGGCGCCCCGACCCCCGCCGCGGCACAGGCCTCCTGCCAGCCGGACAGGCGCTCCTGGGCGTCGAACCAGTCCTGCGGGCCCGCCAGGTGCACGATCTCGTGGTGCCCGAGCCCGACGAGGTGCCGGCAGGCGGACCGGGCGCCCTCGCGCTGGTCCACGCCGACCGCGACGATCCGGGCGTGCTCCCCCACCGGCTCGACCAGGGCGCCGGACGTGACCGTGACGACGGGGACCGGGGCCGCCGAGGCCGCGACGGCGTCCGCGACGTCGACCTGCGGGGCGATGATCGCGATGCCCTCGACGCCCTGGTCCAGGAAGTGGTCGAGCACGCCGCGCAGCGTGCCGGCGTCGAACCGGTCGATCGCCGCGACGCTCACGTAGTAGCCCGACGCGCGCGCGGCGCTCTCCAGCCCCAGCAGCGTGCTGGTCGGGCCGTGGTGCGCGGACGACGTCGTGACCACGCCGAGCGCCCCGGACCGCCGCGTGACCAGGGCCCGCGCGGCGCTGTTGCGGCGGTAGCCGAGCGTCGCGATCGCGTCGAGCACCCGGGCGCGGGTCTCGGGCCGCACGCTCGGGTGGTCGTTGAGCACCCGCGAGACGGTCTGGTGGGACACCCCGGCGAGCGCGGCGACATCGCTCATCGCGGGCGGCCGCGGTGCCGCCGGCGGGCGGGTCACGGCTACCGCTCCGTGCCGGGCGCCGGGGCGGGGGGCCCGGGCAGGGCCGCGGCGCCCAGCGCCCGCGACCGGTCGTACGCGGCACGGGCGGCGGCGACCACCCCGGCGCGGACACCGTGCGCGTCGAGCTCGGCCACGGCGGCGACCGTCGTGCCGCCGGGCGAGGACACCCGCTCGCGCAGCACGACGGGGTGGTCCCCGGTGGACGCGGCGAGCACGGCGGAGCCCTCCACGGTCGCGACGGCGAGCCGGGTCGCGAGGTCGCGGGTCAGGCCGAGCAGCACACCCGCCTCGGCCATGGCGTCGACCAGGTAGAACGCGTACGCCGGGCCCGAGCCGGAGATCGCGGTGACGGCGTCGAGGTCCTTCTCGGCCACCCGCACGACCAGGCCGGTCGCCGCGAGCGCCTGCTCGGTCAGCGCCAGGTGCTCCTCCGTCGCGTGCGTGCCCGGCGCCACGGCGCTGGCACCCTTGCCGACGAGCGCGGGGGTGTTCGGCATGACCCGCACGACGGGGGTTCCCTCCGGCAGCGCCGCCTCGTACACGGCGACCGGGACGCCCGCCGCGACCGAGACCACGAGCGTGCCGGGGCGCAGGGCGGGGGCGATCTCGGCCAGCACCTCGGGGACGACCTGCGGCTTGACGGCCACCAGCACCAGACCCGCGCGGGAGGCGGCCTTGCGGTTCGGGTCGGCCGCCCGGACGCCGTAGCGCCCCGACAGCTCGGTGGCGCGGGCGGCGCTGCGCTCGGTGACGTCGACGTCGTCGGCCGTCCAGCCGGCGGCCAGCAGCGCGGTGACCAGCGCCTCGCCCATCACACCGCCGCCGAGCACCGCCGCGTGCGGTCGTGCCGTGGTCCCGGTCATGCGTGCTCCTCGCGGGTGGTCGTCGCGGCCGAGATCCCCGCCGCCCTCGGTGGGCGAGCCTAGACCCGACGCCCGCCCGCGCCCCGGAACCGCCCGGCCGGTGGCCGCGGACGAAGGCGCCCGGCCCGGTCCGAGCAGGGGGATGCGGACCGGGCCGGGCGCCGTCTGAGGGGGCGGGTCACTGCCCCGGAGGCGCCGCGGGCATCCCGCCGCCGCCGCCGAAGCCACCGCCCTGACCCATCATGCCGCCCGGACCCTGCTGCGTGGTGTCGTCCGAGGAAGAACCACCCAGGCCGGTGAGCCCGGACGAGGTCTCCTCGTCGTCGGAGACCAGCGACCGGCTCAGGTCGGCCAGCACCACCTCGTCGCCCTCGGACAGCCCGTCGACGATCTCGGTGCGCTCGGAGCCGACCGCGCCGCGCTCGACCTCGACGTCCTCGACCACCCCCGACCGCAGCACCTGCACGGTCGCGGTGGAGCCGTCCAGGTGCACGGCGGACGAGGGGACGGTGAGGGTCTCGTCCGACGCCGCCACCGCGATGGACAGCTGCGCGGACGAGCCGTCGTACAGCGTGACCTCCGGCGCGTCGAGCGCCACGTCGACCGTGTACGCCGGGTCGGAGGACGTGGAGGCGTCCAGGATGCCGATGCCGGTCACCGTCCCGGTCAGGGCGTCGTCGACGCCGGCGACCTGGACGTCGACCTCCTGGCCGACCTCCACCAGGTCGATCTGGCTGAGCGACACCGTGGTGGACACCGTGTAGCCGTCGTCGCCGAGGACCGTGATGACCGCGGAGGTGGACGACGCCTCGACGGTGTCGCCCGCCGCGACGGACACCGCCGCGACCGTGCCCGCGATCGGGGTGGTGAGGTCGACCAGGTCGAGCTTGCTCTGCGCGAGGGCCAGCTCGGCCTCGCGCTGGTCGATCAGGGCCTGGTCGGCGAGCAGGTCGGCCGCGGTCGCGACGGTGCTGCCGCCGGACGCGCCGGCGGAGCCGCCGGTGCCGGACGCGGAGCCCGTCGCGGAGCCGGAGCCGGACGTGGAGCCGGTGTCCGTCGCGCCGCCGGAGGCGGCCGGCTGCTCGCCCGCACCCCCCGAGCCGTCGGCGGACCCGCCCGCGGCGGCGCCGTCGGTCGTGCCCGTGCCGCCCGTGCCCGAGCCACCCGTGCCGCCCGTGCCCGAGCCGTCCGTGCCGTCCGTGCCCGAGCCGTCGGAGGACGACGCCGCGTCGATCGCGACGAGCGCGTCGGAGACGGCGGAGTCGAGGTCGGTCGCCAGGGTCATCAGGGTGGTCTGCGCGTCGTCGACCGCCGTCTGGGCGTCGAGCACGGCGGAGGTGGCGTCCTGGCACGCGGTGAGCTCGGCCTCGCCGGCCGCCGTGGTCCCGGTCGCCGTCGTCACGGCGGCGGTCGTCGTGACGTACGCCGCCGGGGTCACGGTGGCGTCCTCGGTGGCGGAGTCGCCGGTGGTGTCCTCGGTGCCGTCCGTCGCCGGGTCCGTCGCCGGGTCGGTCGTGGGCTCCGTCGTCGGGTCGGTCGTCGGCTCCGTGGTGGGCTCCGTCGTCGGCTCCGTGGTGGGCTCCGTCGTCGTCCCGTCGAGGTCCAGGAACACCTGGCACGACTCGCGGGCCGTGGTGACCGCGGCCGTCGACGTCGCGAGCGCCGCCTGGGCGGTCTCGAACTGGGCCAGCAGAGCCACCTGCGCGGCGGTGACCGCGGCCACCGCCGCCGTGACCGCCGGGTCGACGGCCGAGGTGCCGCCGGGATCGGACCCCGTCGAACCGGTGCCAGTCGAACCGGTGCCCGTCGACCCCGTCCCCGTCGCACCGCCCGCCGCGCCCGACCCGGTCGAGCTCGTGCCCGCCGGACCGGTGCCCGACGACGCCCCGTCCGCCGAGCCGGTGCCCGTCGAGCCGGTGCCCGTCGACCCCGTGCCCGTCGCACCCGTGCTCGCGGAGTCGCTGCCGGTCGACGTGCTGCTCGTCGTCGCGGTCTGGGAGTCGATGTCGTCCTCCAGCTGCTGCTGCGCGTCGGCGACGGCCTGCTCGGCCTCCTCCACGGCGTCCTCCAGGGAGGTCGGGTCGAGCGAGGCGAGCACCTGCCCGGCGGCGACGGTGTCCCCGACCGCCACCGCGACGCTGCCGACCGTGCCGGCGACCGAGAACGCCCGGTCGGTCCGGGCGGCGGACGCGATCGTCCCGGTGGTGTCGATGGTCTGCTCGACGGTGTCCAGGGCGGCGGCGGCGGTGCGGTAGCCGCTGCCGCCCGCCCGGTTCATCGCCAGGGCGACGCCCCCGACGGCGAGGACCAGCACGAGCGTGCCCGCGATCCCCCCGACGACGAGCCGCCGGCGCCGGACGCGGCGCTTCGCCTGGGCCTTGGTGGGTGCGGCGGGTGGAGCTCCGTCGCGTCGGTGCGTGCCGGGTCGGGCGAGCCGGCGCAGGCTGTCACGCATCGGCGGCCTCCCCCTGGTCGTCGCCGCCGCCCTGGCCGCCGGGCATCCCGCCGCGTCCGCCGAACCCGGTGGAGCAGCCGTCCTCGCCGGCGTCGGACAGCGCGAGGCTGGTGGCGGCGACCTTGCCCGAGTCGTCGGACTCGCCCTGGGCGACGACGCAGCGGCCGACCGCGATCGCGGTCGCGTCGGCGTCCGCGGTCGTGGTGTAGGTGGTGGCGTCGTCGACCGTCACCGTCGCCGTGGTGGTCTCGGCGTCGTCCCCGAAGCCGGCGGACTCGACGGTGATCGTGCTGCCGTCCACCGCGGTGACCAGGCCCCAGATGAACGACTGCATGCCGCCGAACCCGCCGCCGGACGCCCCGTCGGGCAGGTCGGTCGGCATCCCGGACGGCTGCTCGCCGTCGCCGGGCGCCTGGCCGTCGGGCGCGCCGGACGGCATCCCGCCGCCCTCGGGCATCTCGCCGCCGCCCGCACCGCCGCCGCCCGGCGCGCCGCCGCCCGCACCGCCGCCGAACCCGCCGGTGCACTCGCCGTCGACCGCGGTGCTGATCGTGACCGAGGTGGCGGCCGTCCCGTCGTCGCCGGCGCCCACCGCGACGACGCAGGACCCGACCGTGACGTCGGACAGGGCCGCCGTCACGGTCTGGGTGATCGTCGTCGAGTCGTCCCAGCTGACCGCCGTCTGACCGTCGTCGCCCTGCACCTGCAGGACGGAGTCGGAGACGGCGGCGATCTCGCCGGTGACTCCCCCGCCGCCCGGCAGCTCGCCGCCGCCGTCGCCGGGGCCGGCGGCACCCTGGGTCGCCTCGGTCGTGGGGTCGGCCGTCGCGATCTGGGCCGGCTCGTCCGAGCAGGCGGCCAGCAGCGTGAGCACGGCCACCGCGCCGGTGACGGCGGGCAGCGCGAGCAGACGGGAGCGGGTGGGACGTGCGGTGACGGACATGGCTCTCCTCGGGGAGGTGGGGACGGGGAGCGCGCGGGTCACTCGGACCGCAGCGCGTCGATGGGGGCGAGCCTCGCGGCCCGGGTGGCGGGGTAGACGCCGAACACCAGGCCGATCGCGAGGGCGATGGCGACCGATCCGCCGACGGCCGCGCCGGACACGACGATCGACGTGCCGAGCGCACCGGGCAGGACGTAGGCGGCGACGACGCCGAGCGCCGCGCCCATCACGCCGCCGGTGAGGCCCAGGATCGCGGCCTCGACCAGGAACTGCCGCCGGATCGCCCACGGCGGGGCGCCGAGCGCCTTGCGCAGGCCGATCTCGCGGGTCCGCTCGGTGACGGAGACGAGCATGATGTTCATGACGCCGATCCCGCCGACCAGCAGCGACAGGGCCGCGATGCCGGTGAGCAGCACGGTCAGGGTCCGGTAGACCGAGGTCGCGGTGCTGACCAGGGAGTCCTGGCTGTCGATGCTGAAGTCCGCGCTGTCGGCGTCGGTGATGCCGTGCAGGTTGAGCAGCAGCGTCTCCGCCTCCTGGTACGCGGCCGACAGCTGGTCCGCCGACGCCGCCTGGACGTAGATCGTGCTCAGCGAGTTGCGGGTCACTCCGCCGGACACCGTGTTCGCCGCCGTGGTGAGCGGGACCACGACGAGGTCGTCGAGGTCGCTGTCCGTGCTGGACCCGGCCTCGGCGAGCACCCCGACGATCGTGAACGGGGTGTCCGCGACGGTCAGCTGCTGGCCGACGACGTTCGTGGTGCCGAACAGCTCGGTGGCCGTCGTCGCGCCGATCACCGCGACGGTGGCGCCGCTGGTGTCGTCGTCCTCGGAGAAGAACTCGCCCGAGGCGACCGTCCGGGACCGCACGTCGAGCCAGCTGGTGGTCGAGCCGACCACCGTGGTGGTCCAGTTGGTGTCGTTCGCCTCGACCGACAGCGACGACTCCTTCTCCGCGGCGACCGCCCCGATGTCGGGGGCGTTCACGGAGGACGCCAGCGCCTCGGCGTCCGAGCGGGTCAGGGTCGCGCCGCTGCCGAAGCCGCCGCGCATCCCGTCGGAGTCCGTCGAGGAGCCCGGGGTGACGATGAGCAGGTTCGAGCCGAGCGAGCTGATCTGCGCGCTCACGTCCTTCTGCGTGCCCAGGCCCAGGCCGACGGTGAGGATCACCGCCGCGATGCCGATGAGGATGCCGAGCACGGTCAGCATCGAGCGGAGCTTGTGCCCGCGCACGGCCGACCAGCCGGTGCGCAGGGTCTCGGACCAGGTCATCAGCCGTTCACCTGCGCCTGGATGACGCCGTCCCGCACGACCACCATCCGGCGGGCGTGCTCGGCGACCTCGAGCTCGTGGGTGATGAGCACGATCGTGCGGCCCTGGGCGTGCAGCTCGTCGAACAGCGCGAGCACGTCCTCCGTGGAGGCCGAGTCCAGGTTGCCGGTCGGCTCGTCGGCGAGGATCAGGGCCGGCTCGCCGACCAGGGCCCGCGCCACCGCGACGCGCTGCTGCTGGCCGCCGGACAGCTCGCCCGGCCGGTTGTCGAGCCGGTCGCCGAGGCCGACGCGCTCCAGGGCGGCGACCGCCCGGGCCTTGCGCTCGGCCGCCGGGACCCGCCCGTACACCAGCGGGAGCTCGACGTTGCGCCACGCCGCGAGGGACGGGAGCAGGTGGAACTGCTGGAACACGAAGCCCAGGCGGCGGTTGCGCACCTCCGCGAGCTCCTCCTCGTCCAGGTCGCCCACGTCCTCGCCGGCCAGCCGGTAGGTCCCGGCGGTCAGCACGTCGAGGCAGCCGACGATGTTCATCAGCGTGGACTTGCCCGACCCCGAGGGGCCCATGATCGCCACGTACTCGCCGGTCGCGATGCTCAGGTCCACGCCGCGGAGCGCCTCGAACTCGATCGAGCCGGTGCGGTAGGTCTTGCGGGCGCCCGCCAGCTCGATGACGGGGCCGTCGAGGTCGTCGGTGCGCGAGCCCGCCCGGTCCAGCACGGCCTCAGCCATTGCTGCCACCGGGCATCTGGCCGCCGCCGGGCAGCTGCGAGAAGTCGGGCATCTCGCCGCCGGAGAAGTCCGGCACCTGCCCCTCGCCGAAGCCCTGCTGCCGGCCGTCCTCGGAGGTGCTGCCCGACGCGCCGGGGGTGAACGTGGTGACCAGCACCTCGTCGCCCTCCGCCAGGCCGTCGGTGATCTCGACGAGCGTCCCGGAGGTCTCGCCGGTCGTGACCGCCGTGGTGACCTGCTCGCCGTCCGCACCCTCCTGCGTGACGACGGACTGGCCGTCCTCGGTGGTCACGGCCGACGAGGGCACGGTCAGCACGTCGGTGCGGCGCTCGTAGATGATCTCCACGTCCGCCGAGGCGCCGTCGTGCAGGCCGTCGGGCGAGCCCGTGACGTCGATGGTCACCGGGAACGCCGCGACGCCCGAGCTGCTGGTCGAGATGAGGCCGATCTCGCCGACCGTGCCGTAGACCGTGTCGGTGAAGTCGTCGGAGGTCAGCTCCGCCTGGTCGCCGACCTCGATGAGGGCGACGTCGGTCTCGTCCACGGTGACCGCGACCTGCCAGGCGTCGGTGCCGATGATGACGAACTGCGCGGTGGAGGTGCTGCTGCTGGTCGAGCCGGTGGAGCCCGTCGAGCCGGTCGACGATCCGCCCATGCTGCCCCCGCTGCTGCTGCTGGAGCCGCCGGAGACCGCGTCGCCGACCTCGAGGTCGACCGTGGTGACCAGGCCGGCGACCGGGGCGGTCAGCGTGGCCCCCGCCACGTCCTCCTCCGCGGCGTCCACCTGGGTCTGCGCGACGTCGACCTGCGCGGACAGCGCGGCGATCTGCGCGTCGGAGGAGTCCGACCCGTCGGCCTCGTCCTCGGCGTTCGACAGCGACGCCTGCGCGCTCGCCAGGTCCGCCTTCGCCGCCAGCAGCGCCGCGTTGAGGTCCAGCGTGTCGACGGTCGCGAGCTGCTGGCCCGCCGTCACCGTGTCCCCCGCGGCGACGTCGACCGACGTCACGGTGCCGGTCACCTCGAACGACACGTCCTCCTGCACGGCGGGCGTCAGCGTGCCGGACGCGGACACCGACTGCTGGATCGTCGTCAGGCTCGCGGCCACGGCGGTCGTCGAGGACTCCGCGGCGGCGGCCTGCGCCGCCGGTTCCTCCGACCGCAGGGCGGCGAGCAGGTACCCGCCCGTCCCCGCGACGCCGACCAGCAGCACCACGGCCAGCACCCGCACCCACGGGGTGCGCCTCCACAGCGACAGCATGTTCTCCCTCACGACGGTCCGTCACGCGACGTATCGCCGCAGTCCAGGACCGTAGGGAACCTCCCTGGAGCGCCCTCAGCACCCACCTGTGCGCAACCTGAGAACGCGCGCGCCTTCGCACGTCGAGGGTGGGCTCGAGGTGCCGACGGTGGGGCCGCTGGGAGCCACCGTCGGCACGCGCAGTCCACCCTCGACGCCCGGGTGGCACCGAGGAGGGGATCAGGTGGGGAGGAGGAGGCCGTCCAGGAGGAGGGGGCGGGTGTGGGGGAGGACGTCGGCGGCGACGGTGTCGGCGCCGACGCCGAGGAGGGCGGCCAGGGCGCCGACGATCTGGCCGACGGTCAGCTCGCCGTCGCACGCGCCGACGAAGCCCGCGAGCGCCGTGCCCACCTGGACGGTGCGCCCGAAGCCGCCGCCCTGGCGGAGCAGCACGACCTGCGGGTCGGCCGCGCCGGGAGTCAGGTACCGCTCCTCGGTGACGTCGGGCGCGACGCGCAGCCGCATCGCGGCGAGGTCGGCGTCGGAGGCGTCGCGCAGCAGGTCGTGCGCGGCGAGGCCGGCGCCGATCGCGGGGCCGAGCGGCTGCCGGACGGTGCCGGTGACCTCCTCGAGCCGGCGGAGGCGACCTGCGCCGGGCCGGTCGGGCCGGCGCAGCGCGACGATGCCGAACCCGACGGCCTCGACGTCGCGCGAGGCGAAGTCCGCGAGCCAGGCCTCGTACCGGGCACGCCACGCGGCGGGGTCCCGCTCGGGCGTGGTGCCGCCGTCGCGGATCCAGGTCTCGGCGTACTGGGCCGGGTCCTGGAGCTCGCGCTGCACGACCCAGCCGTCCAGACCCGAGGCGTCCAGCCAGGCGCCGACCCGCTCGTCCCAGCGCTCGCCGTGGCGGACCTCCCAGTTGCCGAGCAGCTGCGCCACGCCCCCGGGCGCGAGGACGCCGCCCACGGACGTGACCAGCTCGGACACGATCGCGTCACCGGTGCGGCCGCCGTCCCGGTACTCGTACGTCGGCACGTCGGCGGCCGCGCGCGGGGTGATGACGAACGGCGGGTTGCTGACGACGAGGTCGAACCGCTCCCCGGCGACCGGCTCCAGCATCGACCCGAGCCGCAGGTCGAGCGCGCCCGGGGCCAGGCCGGCCAGGGTCGCGTTGAACCGGGCGAACGCCAGCGCGCGGGCCGAGATGTCCGTGCCGGTCACCGCGCCGGAGTGCCGGGACGCGTGCAGCGCCTGGATGCCGCACCCGGTGCCGAGGTCGAGGGTGCGACCGCGGGGCTCCCGCACGGTCACCTGCGCGAGCGTGGTGGACGCGCCGCCGACGCCCAGCACGTGGTCCGTGCGGAGCGCCCCGCCGGTCGCGAGCTCGCCGAGGTCGGACGCGATCCACCAGTCGACCGTGCCCGCGCCGTCCTCGGCCTCGTACGGGCGCAGGTCGACGAGCGCGCGCACCTGGTCGCCGGTGCCCTCCCCCGCGGCGGCGACCAGGCCGAGCCGCCGCGCCCCCGCGACCCCGACCGCCGGCAGCGCCGCGGCGAGCCGGTCGGCGGCGACGGGGACGCCGAGCACGAACGCCCGGACCAGCACCGCGCGCGGGTCCGCCGCCGCCCCGGGCGCGCCCGTGGCGAGCAGCGCCGGGACCGGCTCCTCGCGGTGCAGGGCGGCGGCGGCCAGGGGACCCAGCAGGTCCTCGACCCCGGGGACGGTGAAGCCCGCCGCGGCGAGGTCGGCCCGCAGGGCGTCGAGCAGCGCCGGGTCGGTGGTCAGGGGTCCGGGCGTCGCGTGCACCGGACCATCCTCGTCGATCGGTCCGGGCTGCGCGGCACCCGCCGCCGCGCCGCCCGGACCGGGGCCGGAGCCGGGGGTCAGAGCGCCGGGTACCGCTCCGTCGCCGGAGCGATCGGTCCGCCGTTGCCGATCTCGTACACGAACCCGAGGGTGTCCTTCGTGTCGAGGTAGTAGTGCACGTCCTGGTCGATCCAGCCGGTCTGGATCACCGGGCAGCCCTCGGCCTCCAGGCGGGCGACGACGCCGGGGATCTCCTCGTCGGGCATGACGTCCTTGATGTGGTGCAGCCCCTCGCCGTGCTTCTCGAGGTGCTCCCAGTAGATGTTCGGGCCGGCGACGGGCTGGATGAGCTCCAGCTCGACGTCGCCGATCCAGGTGACGGCGCAGATGAAGTCGAACGGCTCCTCGACCCGCTCGCCGCGGACGTGGAAGTCGCGCACGGTCTCCTGCGTGAAGTGGCGGACGTCCCAGGGGCCGACGCCGAGCAGGCGGTGCCACTGGTCCATGGTGGCGTGCACGTCGCGCACGACGAGGGCGATCTGCTTGTAGTGGGGCACAGGCACTGCGGTTCCTCCTTGGTGGGTCGCCGGGCTCAGGCGAGCTCGACGGTGGCGCCGCGCTCGGCGGAGGCGAAGACCGCCTCCAGCACGCGGGCGTTGGTCAGGGACCGTTCCAGCGAGTACCGCAGCGGGTCGCCGGTGCGGATGCAGGCGGACAGGTGCTCGATCTCGAGGCGGTAGGCGTCGGCGCGCGGGAACGTCTCCACCTGCGGCTCGACGCCGTCGAGGTAGACCTCGTCGCCGTAGGCGTGCCGCAGCAGCCGGGTGTAGGGCTCGCCGCGCATGCCGGCGCCGGGCATCGTCAGCCAGCCGTCGGTGCCGATGAGCTCGGCCTGCGCGAACGGGTTGGGGTAGTCGAACGAGACGTTGACCAGCGCCCTGCGCCCGTCGTCGAACCCGAGGATCGCCTCGGCGGAGGTCTCGACCCGCTCTCCCGGCCGGGACCAGCTGGTCGCGGTGACGGTGCGGATGCGCCCGGGCAGCAGGTCCTGGGCCATGTCGACCGCGTAGCAGCCCATGTCCCAGATCACGCCGCCGGCCGCGTCGGGGTCGAACCGGATGTTGCCGCCCTCGTCGTCCTGCTTGAACGCGAGCCCGAGCCGGGCCACCCGCGGGTCGCCGACGGCGCCGCCGGCGACGAGGTCCAGCGCGCGACGCCACCGCGGTGCGAACCGGTACATCAGCGCCTCCAGCACGAGCCGGTCGGCGCGCTCGGCGGCCGCGGCGATCGCCTGGACCTCGGCGACCGAGGGCGCGAGCGGCTTCTCGCACAGCACGTGCTTGCCGGCCTCGAGCGCCCGGACGGTCCACTCGGCGTGGTGCGCGTTGGGCACCGGCAGGTAGACGGCCTCGATCCGCGGGTCGGCCAGCAGGGCGTCGTACCCGCGGTACGCGACCGGGGCGCCCCAGCGGGCGGCCTCGGCCTCGGCGCCCTCGTCGCCGTGGGACGCGATCGCGACGAGCTCCGCGTTCTCGGCGGCGAGCATGCCGGGCAGCGTGAGCTGGTTGACCCAGGCGACGCCGAGCACGCCCCAGCGGACCTTCTCCATGGTGGACCTCACTCCTTCTCGTGACGGGACCCGGCGAGGGCGGGCTGCTGCGCCGCCTCGCCGGCCGGGGGTGCGGCGGCAGCCCGCGGCCGGGCGAGCAGCCGGCGCCAGTCGACCCGGCCGCCGATCGTGGCCGCGCCCATGACGGCGACGAGGATGACGCCCTGGGCGATCTGGTACGTGAACTGGCTCAGGCCCGCGAGGTTGAACCCGCTGGCGACCATCTGCAGCGTGACCGCGGCGAGCACGACGCCGACGACCGGGGCGCGCCCGCCGTCGGGGTCGGTGCCGCCGAGCACCGCGACGACGATCGCGAGCAGGACGTAGGACTGCCCGTAGTCGGGGCTGGCGCTCGCGGTGCGGGCGGACAGCACCATGCCGGCGACCGCGGCGACCAGCCCGCACAGCACGTAGGTGCGGACCAGCACGCGGGCGTTCGGCACGCCCGCGAACCGCGCGGCGACCGGGTTCGCGCCGAGCATCCGGACCCGGAAGCCGAAGCCCGAGCGGCCGGCGACCACGGCGAGCACCGCGGCGACGGCGACGAACACCAGGAACGGCGTCGGTACCCCGGCGACCGTGCCGGAGCCGAGCGACAGGAAGCCCGCGGGCATGCCGTAGACGGACTCGCCGTTGGTCCACCCGACCGCGATGCCGTTGAACAGCTGCATCGTGGCGAGGGTCGCGAGGATCGGGCTGACGTTCAGCCGGGTGATCACCAGGCCGTTGACGAGCCCGCACGCGGCACCGGCGGCGAGGCCCGCGGCGACGCCCGCGACGAGGCCGCCGGGTCCGCCGTCGGCGGCGCCGGTCGCGACGAACACCTGTGCGGTGACCAGGGCCGACAGGTTGGCGGTCGACACCACGGACAGGTCGATGCCGGACGTCAGCATCGACAGCGCGATGGCGAGCGAGAACAGGCCGACCTCGGCGACCTGGAACCCGATGGACCGGTAGTTCAGGGGCGAGCCGAAGCCGGGGATCGTGAGGCTCAGCACGGCCCAGACGGCGACGGCCAGCGCGAGCAGCCGCCAGGTGGACGCGCTGCCGCCGGTGCGCAGGCGGGTCAGGAGCGGGGTCATGCCATCGCCTCCAGGAGGGCCGGCCGGCGGCGGCGGGTGGCCTGCAGCCCCTGCACGCTGACGCCGACGAGGAGCAGGACCCCGACCGCGGTCCGCTGCCAGGAGCCCGGGACGCCGACGAGGATCAGGGAGTTGTTGATGAGCGAGATCAGCAGGACGCCGAGGACCGTGCCGGTCACGGAGCCCTTGCCGCCGAAGATCGACGCACCGCCGAGCACGACCGCCGCGATGACGTCGAGCTCGCCGCCGACGAGCGCGAACGGGTCGGACTCGCGGACCAGCACGACGTGCACGAACCCGCCGAACGCCGCGAGCGCCCCGGCGACCGCGTACACGGCCACGCGCGTCCCGGTGACGCGGATGCCGGCCCGGCGCGCGGCGTCGGGGTCGGCGCCGACCGCGTAGACCGAGCGGCCGAACACCGTGCGGGACAGCAGCAGCGCCATGACCACGCAGAGCACGGCGACCGGGATCACGAGCACGGTGAGGGGCGTGCGCACCGCGCCGTCCGCGACCAGCACGTACGACGTGGACAGGTCCCCCACGGCACCGGGCAGGTCGGAGACGACCCGCGAGCCGACGAACGAGATGAGGACGCCCCGGATGATCCCCTGGGTGCCGAGCGTCGCGATCAGCGTCGGGATCCTCAGCCCGACCACGACCCCGGCGTTCACCAGGCCGAGCAGGACGCCGACGGCGACGGCGGCCAGCACGGGCACCCAGACGGTGCCCGACGCCCAGCCCGAGCCCTGCACCGCGTGCAGGGTGCTGTAGGCGGCGAAGATGCCGATCGCCAGGAACGACACGTCGATGCCGCCGGAGACCAGCACGATGAGGACGCCCAGGGCGAACGTGGTCGTCGAGGTCATGGTGGCGAGCAGGTTGACGGCGGTCGAGGCGCTCCAGAAGGAGGGCGCCGCGCTCCCGACGACGAGGGACAGGACGAGGACGCAGACCACGAGGACGCCCTCGTTGTTGCTCCCCCGCAGGTGCAGCAGGCGGTCCTTCCAGCCTGCGGACGTGCCGGTCATGCTGCGAGCTCCTCGGTGACGGACTCGACGGTGATGGCGGGGGCGTGCTGCTCCCCGGCGATGCGGCCGCGCTTGACGAACAGCACGCGGTGGCAGGCGGCGACGACGTCGGTGGGGTCGTCGGAGATGATGAGGACGGCCATGCCCGCGGCGGCCCGCTCGCGCAGGACGTCGAGGATCCCGGCCTTCGACCCGACGTCGACGCCGACCGTGGGGCTGTTGAGGATCAGCACCCGCGGGTGCCGGGCCAGCCACCGGGCGATGACGACGCGCTGCTGGTTGCCGCCCGACAGGCTGGACACGGGCGCAGCCGCGGTGGGCGTCTTGATCGTGAGCTCGCGGACCGAGGTCGCGTCGAGCTCCCGCACGCGGGCCACGTCGACCAGGCCGCCGCGCCCGACGAGGGCCTCGACCGACCCGATGGCGATGTTGTCGCTGATCGACTGGTCCCGGAACAGCCCCTGGCCGAGCCGGTCGCCCGGGACGTACCCGACGCCGACCCGCAGCGCGTCCTGCACGGAGCGCACCCGGACCGGCGTGCCGTCGACCCGGATCCCGCCCTCGGTCGCGGGGGCGAGCCCGAACACGGCCTCGGCGATCTCCGTCTGCCCGGAGCCGAGCAGGCCGGTGATGCCGAGGATCTCGCCGGGCCGGATCGCGAACGACACGTCCCGGAACACCCCGGCGCGCCCCAGGCCCGAGACCTCCAGCGCGGGCACCGCGGCGGACGCGGTGAACGGCGCCGGGCTGACGAGGTCCAGCTCGCGTCCGGTCATCGCCGCGGAGATGCGCGCGGCGTCGAAGTCCGCCATCGCGCCCTCGGCGACGACCCGCCCGTTGCGCAGCACGGTGATGCGCCGGCAGATCGACCGCACCTCCTCCAGCTTGTGGCTGACGAAGACCACGGCGACCCCGGTCCGGGTCATCTCCCCGACCGCCTCGAACAGGAACCCGACCTCGCGCTGGGTGAGCGCGGTGGTGGGCTCGTCCATGAACACGACGCGCGGGGAGCGCGCCATGCTGCGGCAGATCGCGGTGAGCTGCCGGTCGGCGACCGTCAGGTCCTCCACGCGGGCGTCGAGGTCGAGCCGCAGGTTCAGCCGGCCGACGACCTCGGCCGCGACCCGGCGCAGCTCACGGCGCCCGACGGTCCGCCGGCCCGCGGACAGCAGCGCCGGCAGGGCGATGTTCTCCGCGACGGTCAGCGTCCCGAACAGCGCGAGGTCCTGGTGGATGACGTCGATGCCGAGCCGGACGGCCTGGCGCGGGTCGAGGTGGGCGTGCTCCTCCCCGTCGACGCGCAGCACGCCGGAGGTCGGGCGCTCCACGCCGCTCATCAGCTTGATGAGCGTGCTCTTGCCGGAGCCGTTCTCCCCGGCGAGGCAGAGCACCTCGCCGGGGCGGACCGCCAGGCTGACGCCGTCGAGCGCCCGGACGCCGCCGTAGTGCTTGGCGACGTCCACCACCTCCAGCACGGGGCGGTCGGTGGCGGCGTCCATCAGAAGTCGTACTCCGCCATCGTGTCGGCGGTGACGTCGATCCAGGCGTTGCCGTGGAGCACGTTCTCCTTGCCGTCGACGGGCTGCAGGTCCTCGTAGCCCTCGATGCCGAGGTCGGTCCCGGCCTCGACGGTCTCGCCGTTCGCGAGCATGTCCTGCAGCGTCACCAGCACCTCGCCGGTGACCTTCGGGTCCCAGAAGAAGATCTGGTCGACCGAGCCGTCCTCCAGGTACTTGCCCGCGGTGGACGGGATCGAGGTGCCCATGACGCAGGTGTCGTCCTGCAGGCCGGCCTCGCTGATCGCGCGACCGATCCCCGCGACGTCCGAGGCGGCCGATCCGAGGAAGCCCCTGATGTCCGGGTACTTCGCCAGGATCTCCTTGGTCCGCTCGTACGTCTGGGTCAGGTCCTCCTTGGTCTCGACCGGGTCCGCGACCCGGGTGATCCCCGGGTACTCGCGGGTCGCCAGCCCGAGCTCGGCCTCGGCCCAGGCCATGTGGCTCTCGGCGGTGAGCGAGCCGACCATCGTGACGTACCGGCCCTCGCCCCCCATGCAGGTCGCGAGCTGCTCCATCATGTGCTCGCCGTCGGCGGTGTTGTCGAAGGCATCGACGTCCAGGTCGGTGTTCTCCTGGCTGGGCGCCTCGTGGGTGATGACCGTGATCCCGGCGGCCCGGGCCTGGCCCAGCACGCCCTCGAGCGCCTGCGGGGCGAGCGGCACGACCGCGATGGCGGCCGGCTGCTGGGCGATGAGGTCCTGGATGATCTTGACCTGCTTCTCCGGGCTGGCGTCGTCCGGCCCGACCATGGTGGACGTGACGCCGAGCGCGTCGGCCGCGGCGTCCAGGCCGATCTGCATGCGGTCGAACCACGCGATCCCCTGCAGCTTGACCACGGTGACGTACGTGCCGTTCCCCCCGCCGTCCGTGCTGCCGGACGAGCCGGGCGTGCCCGCGCAGGCGGCGAGCGCGAGGGCCGAGACGGCCGCGAGCCCGATGGCGGCGGCGCGACGGTTGCGAGTCATGGACTGCCTCCTGAACTTCATCGTTCGCGTTCGGCATTTCGAACCCTATGCCGAGATGTTGCACGCTAGGCTGGCGGCACGACAGCGCGATGTCAAGCGTCGTCCGCGACGCGGCAGACTGGGCGCGCGCCGCGGTGAGCAGGGGAAGAGAGGTCGACGGTGACGGCTGAGCAGCCAGGACGTCCGACGCGCGTGCCGTCGGTGGACCGTGCCGTGGGGGTGCTCGACCTGGTGGCCCGCGAGCACGGCTCCGGGCTCACCCTCGCGGCGCTGACCCGGGGGCTGGGCCTGCCCAAGTCGACGATCCTGGGCGTGTGCCAGTCGCTGGTCGCCGAGCGGCTGCTCGCGCGCGGCGCGGACGGCACCTACCGCCTCGGCCCCGCGGTCGTCGAGCTCGCGGCCGCGCGCCAGCAGCAGGGCGTCACCGTGCAGCGCATCGGGATCGCCCTTCCCGACCTGACGAACACCTTCTACCGCGCCGAGCTGGAGGCCGCCCGGCAGGAGGCGGACGTCGTCGGCGCGACCCTGGAGCACCGCTCCGCCGAGCAGAGCCTCGACCGGCAGGCCGCCCAGATCGCCGAGCTCGTCGCCGCCGGGGCCGAGCTGGTCGTCGTCGACCCCATCGCCACCCGCGGGCTGGAGGACGTGCTCGCGCACGCCCACGCCCAGGGCGCGACCGTCGTCGCGGTCAACGGCGCCACGTTCGGCTCCGACGCGACGGTCGTCACCGACAACGCCCACGCCGGGGCCCTCGCGGGCCGGCACCTGACCGACCGCCTCGGGCCCCGCGCGTCCGTGGCCGTGATCGGGGGGCTCGCGCTGACCGCGATCACCGACCGCATCGGGGGTTTCCGCGGCGCGCTGGCCGAACGGCCCGACATCGCGGTGGTCGCCGAGTACGGCGGGGACCACTCCCGCGAGTCCGGGCGGGCGGCGGCGCGCGCGCTGCTGCGCGACCACCCCGGCATCGACGCCGTGTTCGCGATCAACGACCCCGAGGCGCTCGGCGTCGCCGACGTGCTCCGCGGCACCGGCACCGCGCCGCTCGTGGTCTCCGTCGACGGCTCGGCCGAGGCCGTCGCGCGGATCGCCGCCGGCGACATCCTGTCCGCGACCGCCGCGCAGGACCCGCGCCGGCTCGCGCGCACCGCGGTCCAGACCGGCCTCGGCGTCGCCAACGGCTCCACCGCACCCGGCCGCTCGCTCACCCTGCCGACCCGGCTCGTCACCCGCGACGACGCAGCCCACTACGAGACCTGGGAGACCCGATGACCGCCGAGACGGCGCCACGCGCGCGGGCCACCGGCCCCGCCCCCGGCATCGTGCGGGCCTCCGGGATCCTGCACGAGATCGCCCGGCACGACGCGCAGACCATCAGCGGTCTGGCGGCGAACCTCCGCCTGGCCAAGAGCACCACCACCGACGTCTGCGGCGCGCTCGTGGACCACCAGCTGCTCACCCGGGACGCCGCCGGGGCCTACCACCTCGGGGCGCTCGTCGACCGGCTCGCCGCCTCCTGGGTCGGCGGCGGGTCCGCGCTGCGCCGCTTCGCGCGGGTCTGCGACGCCGAGCCGGGCCTCGCCGGGGACACCGTCTCGCTGTCCGTCCCGACCGGCACGTCGGTGGTGTGCGTCGCCGTCCGGCTCGGCACCCGACCGCTCGCGCAGACGCCCCGGCCGGGGACGCGCGCGCCGCTCGAGACCTCCCCCGCGGGCCGGGCGCTGCTCGCCGCCGTGCCCGCCCCGGCGCTCGCCGGGCTGCTGCGGGCGGCCGCCGCGTTCGACGGGGAGGACCCGGACGCGCTCGTCGAGCGCGTCGCCCTGCTCGCGGCGGCGACCCCGCCACCCGGCGGCGCGCTGGCCGTCGGCGCCACCCGGGCAGGCGGCTGGGTGGTCGTCCGGGCGCACCTGCCCGACGGCTCCCCGGGCGACCACGTGGACCGGGCCCGGGCCTGCGTCGCCCGGGTCGCGGGAGTGCTCACGTCGGAGGCGCTCGACAGCCCGTCCTGAACGGACGGCGCACGGCATCGCCGGACCAGGACCCGGGCAGACGCGCCGGGTCCGCACCCGAGCACGGTCAGACGGCCAGCGGCTCCCCGCCGGGGCCGTCGCCGCCCGCGGGCGACGGGTGCGGCACGAGCTCGTCCTGCCAGCGCGTCGCGTACCAGCCGGACGGGCCGCCGGACTCCAGCGTCACGACCCCGGTGTTGTCCAGGACCCGCACGGCGGCCACGCCGGGGTCGAGGTTGGCGGCGCGGGTGATGGCCCACAGCCGGATCACCGCTCCGTGGCTGACCGCCGCGACCGTCGAGGCGCCGCTGCCGAGCATCTCCTCGACGACCGCGTCGAACCGGTCGAGCGTCGCCCTGCCGGTCTCGCCGCCGGGCATCCGCACGGACAGGTCCCCGCTCGCCCAGGCGATCATCGTCCGCAGGTACTGCTCGACCGACCCCGGGTCCGTGCGCATCTCCAGGTCACCGGCGGCCACCTCGCGCAGGCCCTCCCGCACCCGGACGTCCAGCCCGTGCGGGCGGGCGACCTCGGCCGCGGTCGCCCGCGCGCGGTCCAGGTGCGAGGCGTACACCGTCTCCAGGGGCTCGCCCGCGAACGCGTCGCCGACCGCGCGGGCCTGCCGCTCGCCCTCCGTCGTCAGCGGCGCCCCGGGCGCGGCGGTGTCGAGCGCCTGGACGAGGTTCGAGCCGGTCTGGCCGTGCCGGACCAGGTGCAGGCGCATCAGGCGTCACAGCTCTCGGTGAGGAACGTCCCGACGTTGTCCGAGGCGGTGGCCAGCTCCTCGGAGTCGGCGGACTCCGAGAACTCCGTGAGCGCCTGGTTCACGGCGTCCTGGTCGGTGGTGTCGACCGCCTGCAGCGCGTCGTCGAGGTCGGCGAACGCCCGGGTGAACGTCTCCCAGTCCGCGGCGATCTCCTCCGGCGGCCGCAGCGCGTCGAACCCCTGGCGCTGCTCGGAGATCGCGTCGGCGAAGGCCTCCGGATCGTCACCCAGGGACCCGGTCGCGTCGATCCCGGCGAGGCTCTCCTCCGCGCCGTCGCAGAACGCCTGGACGTCGTCGCCGCCCGAGGAGCAGGCGGTGAGCAGCGCGGACGCCGGGACGAGCGCGGCGAGGAGCGCGAAAGGCAGGGCGCGGCGGGTGCGAGGGGTCATGCCGTCCAGCCTGCCCGACGGCCGTCCGGGCGTCGAGGGCACCTCGAGGACGGTCGCCGGCCGCACCGGCTCACGACGCCGGGAGCCGCACCTCCCGCTCCAGGCGCGCCTCCTCGTCCACCCGCGCCGCGCGCAGCCGGGACGCGACCACGGCTCCGAAGGCGACCAGCGCCGCGAGCACGGCGATGGTCAGCCGGAGCACGTGGTTCGCCCCGTCGCCGATGCTCACGGCGACCACCGCGGGCGCGATGAGCAGCGCGACGAGGTTCATCACCTTGATCAGCGGGTTGATCGCCGGGCCGGCGGTGTCCTTGAACGGGTCGCCGACCGTGTCGCCGATGACGACGGCGGCGTGCGCCGCGGAGCCCTTGCCACCGTACCGGCCGTCCTCGACGAGCTTCTTGGCGTTGTCCCACGCACCGCCGGAGTTCGCCAGGAACACCGCCATCAGCACCCCGGCGCCGATCGCGCCCGCCAGGAACCCGGCGAGCGGCCCGATGCCCAGCCCGAACCCGACCGCCACGGGGGCGGACGCCGCGAGCAGCCCGGGGGTGGCGAGCTCGCGGAGCGAGTCCCGGGTGCAGATGTCCACGACCTTGCCGTACTCGGGACGCTCCGCGCCGGTCATGATGCCGGGGTGCTCGCGGAACTGCCGGCGCACCTCGAACACGATCGCCCCGGCCGCGCGGGTCACCGCGTCGATCGCCAGGCCGGAGAACAGGAACACCGTCGCGCCGCCGAGGATGATCCCGACCAGCGTCACCGGGCTGATCACCTGGTAGTCCGTCATGGCCAGCACGATGTCGCCCGGCACCTCGGTGAGCCGCAGGTCGGCGAGCGCCCCCGCGACCGCGTCGGCGTACGACCCGAACAGCGCCGTGGCGGCGAGCACGGCCGTCGCGATGGCGATGCCCTTCGTCACGGCCTTCGTGGTGTTCCCGACGGCGTCCAGGTCGGTGAGGATCTGCGCGCCCTCCTCGGTCACGTCGCCGGACATCTCGGCGATGCCCTGCGCGTTGTCGCTGACCGGGCCGAAGGTGTCCATGGCGACGATCACGCCGACGGTGGTGAGCAGCCCGCAGCCCGCGAGCGCCACGAGGAACAGGGACAGGGAGATCGACCCGCCGGCCAGCAGGAACACCCCGCAGATCGCCGCGGCGACGATGCCGGCCGTGTACACCGCCGACTCGAACCCGACGCCGATGCCCGACAGCACGACGGTCGCCGCACCCGTCTGGGAGGTGCGGGCCACGTGGATCGTCGGCTTGGACGTGGTGCCCGTGAAGTACCCCGTCACCCACAGGATCAGCCCGGCCAGCACGACGCCGATCGCGACCGCGCCCGCCGCGACCAGCCGCGGGTCGCCGGGGTGGTCGACGAGCGAGGCCGACGTCGTGCCGAGCGCCGCGAACGTCGACGGCAGGTAGGCGAACGCCGCCACCGCCGCGAGCACCGCTCCCACCACCGCGGCGACGGCGAAGCCGCGGTTGATCGCCGCCAGCCCGCTCTCGTCGCCCCGCACCCGCGTGACGAGCACGCCGAGCGCCGCGACCACCGCGCCGATCGCGGTGACGATCAGCGGGAACACCAGGCCCTGCTCGCCGAAGGCCGCACGCCCGAGGATCAGCGCCGCCACCAGCGTCACCGCGTAGGACTCGAACAGGTCCGCCGCCATGCCCGCGCAGTCGCCGACGTTGTCGCCCACGTTGTCCGCGATCGTCGCGGCGTTGCGCGGGTCGTCCTCGGGGATGCCCTGCTCGACCTTGCCGACGAGGTCCGCCCCGACGTCCGCCGCCTTGGTGAAGATCCCCCCGCCGACCCGCATGAACATCGCCAGCAGCGCGGCCCCGAAGCCGAAGCCCTCCAGGACGGCGGGCGCGTCCCCGCGGTACAGCAGCACGACCACCGCCGCGCCCAGCAGCCCGAGCCCGACCACGGACATGCCGACCACGCCACCGGTCCGCAGCGCGATCCGCGCGCCCTCCGCCCGGCCGCCCGGCAGCGACGCCGCGGCCGCCACCCGGACGTTCGCGCGCGTCGCCAGCCACATGCCCAGGTACCCGATGGACGCCGAGAAACCCGCACCCAGCAGGAAGAACACCGAGCGGCCGATCTTCACCCCCGCGTCGCCGGGCAGCAGGAACAGCAGCGCGAACACGACCACCGCGAACAGCACGAGGGTGCGCAGCTGCCGGGCCAGGTACGCCGACGCGCCCTCCTGGATGGCCGCGGCGATGGACCGCATGGACGCGGACCCGTCGTCCGCGGCGAGCACCTGCCTGCGCAGCACCACCGCGAGCACCAGGGCGGCGACCGCCACGACGGCGATGACGGCGACCACCACGAGGCTCGCCGGACCGAGATCGACCATGCATCCTCCTCGGACACGGGCACGGCCCTGCCTGCCGCCCCCGGCACACCCGGCC
>DAMBCY010000011.1:0-19652 GCA_032056255.1 Cellulomonas sp.
GGTCGAGCAGACCGGCGGTGACCGGGACCGGGAGCTGGAGGCGCTGCGCAGCCCGCGGCTGTCGCTGACGGACGGCCTGCTGCTCGCGCCGCTCGGGCTCACCGGGGAGGACGCGCGGACGGCGCGGCCCGGGACGCCGCTGGTCGTGCTCGGCGAGCCGCTCTTCCCGGGCGCGGTCGACCACGTGACGATGCAGCACGCCGCCGCCGCGCGCGCCGCCACCGAGCACCTCCTGGGCCTCGGGCGCCGCCGGGTCGTGCTGCTCGGGGCGCACGCGAACGAGACCACCAGCGTCGCCGGGCTGCGCCACGCCGGCTACACCGCGGCGCTCGCGGCGGCCGGGGTCGCGGTGGACGAGGCGCTCGTCGTGCCGATCGAGACCTGGGACCGGCCGAACGGCGCACGCGCGATGGCCGACGTGCTCGCCGCCGGCACCCGGATGGACGCGGTGTTCGCCATGAACGACGACCTGGCGCTCGGGGCGCTGCGGGCGCTCCAGGAGCGCGGGCTCCGGGTGCCGCAGGACGTGGCGCTGGTGGGGTTCGACGACGTGGCGGACGGCCGGTTCGCGTACCCGAGCCTCACCACGGTGGAGCCGGGGCGGCACGACGTCGCGCGGCTCGCGGTGCGGTACCTGCGCGAGCGGATCGCGGACCGGCGGGCGGGCGAGCTGGCGCCGCGCGTGGTCGCGCCGGACTTCCGGCTGGTGGTGCGCGAGTCCACGGCGGGACCGGCGACGGCACCCGGTCCCGGGGTGCTGCGCGCCTGACCTGCGGCGGCGCGCGAGCGGTCCGGCCCAGGGTTGACAGCACGTCGTCGCCCCCGGCACCATCGCCCTTACAACGTTGACTTACAACGTTGTATCGGGAGCAGACGTACCGAAAGGTCCACCGCGATGAAGCGCACCCCCGCCCTGCTGGCCGCCCCGGTCGCCCTGATGCTCGCCCTGACGGCGTGCTCCGGCGGCGGCTCTCCCTCCGACGGCTCCGGCGATGCCGGCGACCCCGTCCGCCTGACGTTCTGGCACGGCTACACCGAGGCCGACGGCGACGTGCTCGAGCAGGTCGTCGCCGACTTCAACGCCGCGCACGACGGCGAGATCACCATCACGACCGAGGTCAACCCGTGGGACGTCATCGACGACACGTTCCTGCCGGCCCTGTCGGCCGGCAACGGCCCCGAGATCGTCGCGATGCCCGCCGAGCGCCTGCCGGTCTACGCCGACCGCGGTGCGTTCGTCGACCTCACCGACTTCTACGCGGGCGACGAGGCCACCCCGGACCTCAACGCCGGCGCGCTCGACATGGTGACCGTGGACGGCGCCGAGTACGGCGTCCCCACGGGTTTCGTGCCGCTGACGATGTTCTACAACAAGACCCTGCTCGCGGCCGCCGACGTCGAGGTCCCGACCACCTGGGACGAGTGGGTGGCCGCGGCGAAGGCGCTCACCGTGGACCAGGACGGCGACGGCACGCCGGAGCAGTACGGCGTCGTCCTCACCGACCACGCGACCGTCGGCAACGGCGTCTGGCCGACGCTGTTCTACGGCAACGGCGGGGCGATCGTCTCCGACGGCCGGGCGGTCGTCGACTCGCCGGAGAACGCCGAGACCCTCGAGTTCTGGCGCGACGCGATCACGGCCGACCGGATCAGCCCCACGGGGGTCGACGGCGTCACGGGCGACGGCCTCTACAGCAGCGGGCGCGTCGGCATGTACATCGGCGGCCCCTGGATGGCGTCCATCTCCGAGGAGAACGGGATCGACTACGGCATCGCGCCGGTCCCCGCCGGACCCGCGGCCCAGGCCGCGTCCGCCATCGGCGTCGCGATGGCGCTCACCGAGCAGGCCGACCAGGCCCAGCAGGCGGCCGCGCAGGAGTTCTTCTCCTACTTCCTGGCCCGCGAGCAGGCCGTCACCTGGTCGCTCGGATCGGGCTGGCCGCCGCTGCGCACGGACATCGCTGCCGAGGAGGTCGACGAGAACCCGGTGGTCGCCGCGCTCACCGAGCAGGCCGAGCTCGGCCGTCCGCTGCTGCCCGGCGTGGTGAACAGCACCGACGTGCTCACCGCCGTCGACGCCCTGACGCAGAAGGCCCTGGCCGGGGGCGACGTCGACGAGCTGCTCGCCGAGGCGCAGGCCGCCGTCCAGGCCGCGCTGGACGAGTAGCCCGGCCCGCGCCGCACCCGCCGGCCGCCCCGTCCTCGTGACCGCGGGGCGGCCGGCCCCCGTCGACCGCACCGTCCGAGAGGGACCCCATGACCACCGCGCACGTCACCGGCAGGTCCCGGCGCGCCTACCGCGCCCCTGCGCCCCTGGGCGGCCGGAGCCGGCCGGGCGGGCTCCGGACCCCGCGCACGGGCCGCCGGCGCACCCGCACCGCCTTCGCCTTCCTGGCTCCCGCGCTGATCGTCCTCGGCGTCTTCGTCGTCTGGCCGATGGTCTCGGCCCTGCAGATGTCCTTCACGGACGCCAGCGGCTTCGGCCGGGCCGAGTGGGTCGGGCTCGACAACTACACGCGGATCCTCACGGACCCGGACATCCGGGACGCCGTCGGCAACACCGTGCTGTACGCCGTCCTGTTCACGCCGACCGCCGTGGTCGTCGCGCTGGCGCTCGCGCTGCTGCTGAACAACCCGCTGCTGCGGCTCCGGGGCGTGTTCCGGACCGCGCTGTTCCTGCCGTTCATCATCTCGCTCGCGGTCGCCGCCCTCGCGTGGTCGTACCTGATCGACCCGCAGGTCGGCCTCCTGCACCACTGGCTCCGCGGGATCGGGATCGACCTCGGCAACGTGCTGCAGGACCCGCAGCTCGCCATGCCCGCCGTCGCGCTGGTCGCCGTGTGGAAGAACTTCGGCTTCTACCTGGTGATCTTCCTGGCCGGTCTGCAGGACATCCCCGGCTCGCTGTACGAGGCGGCGAAGATGGACGGCGCCGGCGCGGGATCCCGCTTCCGGCACATCACCGTGCCGATGCTGTCGAACACCACGGCGTTCGTGCTGATCTTCGCCCTGATCGCGGCGCTGCAGGCGTTCGACCAGATCTACGTCATGACCGGCGGCGGCCCGTACGGCAGCACCCAGACCGTCGTGATGGAGATCTACGAGTCCGGCTTCCGCAAGCTCGAGCTCGGGTTCGCCTCCGCCCTGTCCTACGTGCTGCTGCTCGCCACCCTGGCGCTCAGCCTCGTCCAGCTCGTGTTCTTCGGCCGCCGCGAGGAGGAGCGCTGATGACCGCCACCACGGTTCCCCCGGCAGCCACGCGGACGGACGGGACGCGGCCGGCCCCGGTCGCGCGTCGTCGACGGCCCCGCCCCGCGTCCGTCCTGCTCACGGTCGCCGTCGGCGTCGCGACGCTCGTCGTGCTGCTGCCGCTGCTCGTCGTCCTGTTCACCGCCTTCAAGCCGACGGCCGAGGTGAACGCGTTCCCGCCCACGCTGCTGCCCGACGAGTGGACCAGCGCGAACTTCGAGCGGATCTTCTCCGAGCTGCCCTTCGCCCGGCTGATCGCGAACTCGTTCCTGTTCGCGGGCGGGGTCACCCTGTTCGCGCTGGTGTTCGACTCGCTGGCGGCCTACGCGCTGGCCCGGATCGACTTCGCCGGCCGCAAGGCCCTGCTGGTGGCGATCGTGGCCACGCTGATGATCCCGTTCCAGGCGACCCTGATCCCCGTCTACCAGATCGTCAGCGACCTCGGCTGGGTCAACACCTTCGCCGGGATGATCGCCCCGCGCGCCGCCGACGCCTTCGGCATCTTCTTCCTGCGGCAGTTCTTCGTGTCGCTGCCGCGCGACCTCGACAACGCCGCCCGCGTCGACGGGGCGTCCGAGCTGCGCGTGTTCGGCCAGATCGTCCTGCCGAACGCGAAGCCCGCCCTGCTGACGCTCGCGATCTTCGTGTTCGTCAACAACTGGAACGACCTGCTCTGGCCCCTGGTGTTCACGACGCAGCGGGAGATGGGCACGATCACCTCGGGCCTCACCCTGCTCACCGGGCCCGGCGGCATCGTGCCCTACGGCGTGATGATGGCCGGCGCGCTCGTCGCCGTCGTCCCGCTCGTGGTCGCCTTCCTGTTCGTGCAGCGCCGGTTCATCGAGTCCATCGCCACCACGGGGCTGAAGTGAGCGGGCCGCGCTGGTACGACGACGGCGCCCTGCACTTCGGGCTCGGGATCGAGGACACGTTCGTCCCGCAGACCCGGCCCGGCGAGCGCCCGATCGACGAGTACGAGCTCACCGACCACTACGCCCGCTACGCCACCGACCTCGGCCTGGCCGTCGACGCCGGCGCGACGTTCCTGCGCTGGGGCGTGCCCTGGTACCGGGTCAGCCCCGGCCCCGGGCAGTGGGACTGGTCCTGGGTGGACCGCGTCGTCGACCGGTTCGGCGAGCTGGGGCTGCGTCCCGTCATCGACCTGCTGCACTACGGCACGCCGCTGTGGCTGGACGGCCAGTTCGCGCACCCCGACTACCCGAAGGTCGTCGCCGAGTACGCGGTGGCGTTCGCCGAGCGCTACGGGTCGACCGTCACCGACTACACCCCGGTCAACGAGCCGATGATCCACGCGCTGTTCAGCGGCGTCTACGGCTACTGGCCGCCGTACCTCACCGGTGACACGGGGCTGACCACCATGGTCCGCGCGCTCGGCGAGGGGTTCGTCCGCACCCAGCAGGGCATCGCCGAGGCGCTCGGCGACCGTGCGACGTTCCTGCACGTGGACGCCTCCCTGCGGTACGGCGGCGACGTCGAGGGCGAGCACCGGGCGACCGCCGCGCGGCTGCGCGAGCAGGCCTACCTCGTCGAGGACCTCGTCACCGGCCGCGTCGGCGACGACCACGCCCTCGCCGGTGTGCTGCGCGGCGGCGGGATGGACGACACCACCCTGGCCTGGTTCGCGGAGCAGGCCGTCCAGCCGCACGTGATGGGCGTCAACTACTACCCGCGCATCTCGACCGAGCTGTTCGAGGAGGGCGTCCACCACGGCGGCGGCTTCCCCGACCCGCGGCCCACCGAGGACGCGGGCGTGGCCGGCCTCGTCGAGGTGCTGACCGCGGCCGAGCGGCGCTACGGGGTGCCGGTGATGCTGACCGAGACGTCCGTGACCGCCCCGGTGGCCGACCGGGTGGCGTGGCTGCACGAGTCGGTCGCCGCGATCCGCACGCTCCGGGCGGTCGGCCACCGCGTCGTCGGCTACACGTGGTGGCCGGTGTTCGACATGTACGAGTGGACCTACCGCCACGGCACCGGCCCGCGGTCGGAGCACCTGCTGACGATGGGCCTCTGGGACCTGGTCGAGGACGGCCACGGCGGCCTGGACCGCCGCGCGACCCCGGTGGCGGACGCGTTCCGCTCCCTCGCGACGGACCCCCGCGCGAACCGCTGACCCGCCGGCGTCGGGTCCGGGCGCGTCGGGTCCGGGCGTGTCAGGTCTGGGCGGGGAAGATCGCCCAGACGTGCTTCTCGCCCCCGGCCGTGTACCAGCCGACCTCCTGCGACAGGCGGCGGGCGATCAGCAGCCCGAAGCCGCCGGCCCCGACCGGGCGGTCGCCCGCGAGCACGGGGACCGCGTCGAGGTCCGAGTCGCCGACGTCCAGCAGGTAGTCCCGGCCGTCGGAGCCCAGGCTGAGGGTGGTCGGGGGCAGGGCGTGCTGCAGGGCGTTCGTCGCGAGCTCGGAGGCGACCAGCACCATGTTCTCCGGGACCCGGCCGAGGGTGAGCTGCGGGTCGGCGTGGTCGGCCGTCACCTCCGCGAGGAGCTCGCGGCGCACCCGGGACAGGTCGGTGACGGAGCCGAGCCGCCAGGACCGGACGGGCACGAACCTGGCGGGCGCGGTCGACGACGCGAGGCCCTCGTCGGTCTGCGGGTGGTCGTCGGGCCCGTCCCCCGGAAGCGTCACGTGTCCCTCCCCGTCTCGGCGGTGCCGGGACGACGCTAGGCGTGCTCCGTCCACCTCGCCACCGCGGGACGGCACGGGACCGGCAGGATGGACCGCGGCCGGGGCGCCCGCCCGGGCCGGACGCGACGGAGCGGACGAGGGAGACGATCAGCACGTGGACGAGCGCGACACCGAGGTGCGCCGGCGCATCGCCGAGCACGAGCTCTACACCGACCACGGACCCGGCCTGGAGACGCTGGAGCAGGAGCGGATCCGCGGCAAGGAGCTCGTGCACGAGTTCAACGCCACCCACCCGCGCGACGCCGAGGGCCGCGACCGGCTGCTGCGCGAGCTGTTCGCGAGCGCCGGGGAGCGGATCTGGGTCGAGCCGCCGCTCCGCGTGATGTACGGGTCGACGGTGCACGTCGGTGACGACGTCTACGCGAACGTCGGCCTGACCCTGGTCGACGACGGGGAGGTGCACATCGGCAGCCGCGTGATGTTCGCCCCGCACGTCACGGTCGTCACCACCGGCCACCCCGTGCACCCGGAGCTGCGCCGCGACGGCTCGCAGTTCTCCGCGCCGGTGCACATCGAGGACGACGTGTGGATCGGCACCGGTGCGACGATCCTGCCGGGCGTGACCGTCGGGGAGGGGTCCGTGGTCGCGGCCGGCGCGGTCGTGACGGGCGACGTGCCCGCGCGCGTCGTGGTCGCGGGGGTGCCGGCGCGGGTGCTGCGGCGCATCACGGACGCGGACCGGGAGTGGCGCTACCGCCCGCCGGCTCAGGCGTCGCGCTCCGGGTCGCCCAGGAGCGTCGCGGAGTGGTCGGGCACGGGCGTCGACAGCGACCGCGGCGGCCGCTCGTAGCTCGCGGAGGCGGGCGGCCGGTCGGGCAGCTCGATCGGCTCCCCGTCGACCGGGTGGTACGGGATGGTCGACAGCAGGTGCGCGATCATGTTCAGCCGCGCGTTGCGCTTCAGGTCGGACTCGACGACGAACCACGGGCTGGTCGGCAGGTCGGTGTGGGCGAACATCTCGTCCTTCGCGCGCGAGTAGTCCTCCCACCGGCTGATCGACTCCAGGTCCATCGGGCTGAGCTTCCACCGGCGCACCGGGTCGTTCCGCCGGGACCGGAACCGGCGCAGCTGCTCGGCGTCGGACACCGAGA
Organism: Cellulomonas sp.; assembly: GCA_032056255.1. Taxonomy (GTDB): domain Bacteria; phylum Actinomycetota; class Actinomycetes; order Actinomycetales; family Cellulomonadaceae; genus Cellulomonas. The sequence goes on from DAMBCY010000011.1 coordinate 7,046, forward strand.
ACCAGTACTTGCGCAGCAGGATGCCGTCGTCGATGAGCATCTGCTCGAACCCGGGCGTCTGCTGCAGGAACCGCGCCCGCTCCTGCTGGGTGCAGAACCCCATGACGGTCTCGACGCCGGCGCGGTTGTACCAGGACCGGTCGAACAGGACCATCTCGCCGCGGGCGGGCAGGTGCTGGATGTAGCGCTGGAAGTACCACTGCCCGCGCTCGCGCTCGGTGGGCGCCGGCAGGGCGGCGATCCGGGCGACGCGGGGGCTGAGGTACTCGGTGATCCGCTTGATCGTGCCGCCCTTGCCGGCGGCGTCGCGGCCCTCGAAGACCACGACCACGCGGGCGCCGGTGGTGCGCACCCACTCCTGGAGCGTCACCAGCTCGGACTGCAGCCGGAACAGCTCCGCCTCGTACACGTCCTTGGGCACCTTCGCGGTCATGCACGCGGACGCTACGCCGCTCCCGGCCGCGGGGCCAGGGGCCGGGTGACCCGCCTCCGTGCGCCGGGTCAGGCGGACGGCGGGGCGTCGTCCGGGCCCGCGCGCCCGACGACGACGCGGTTGACCACGTACAGCACGACGCCGATCGCCAGCAGGACGCCGGCCCGCGCGTACACGCCCGGGTCCCGCCCGGTGAGCGGTGACGCGAGCACCACGGACACCACCGCGCCGACGGCGGGGGCCCAGGTCGGCGCCCGGAACGACCGCTCCGCGTCGCCCTCGACGCGCTCCGGCTCCTCCTCGTCGTCGGTCGGGCGGCGGCGCAGCACGAGCACCGCGACGTTGACGACCGCGAACACCAGCAGCAGGAGCAGCACCGTGGTGTCCGCGAGGTCCCCGAGGTCGCCCGTGGCGGTGAGGGTGAGCGCCAGGACCACGGTGAACCCGATCGCGACGACGGGCGTGCGGCGGCGCGCCTGCACCCGCCCGAGCACGGCCGGGACGATGCGCTCCCGCGCCATCCCGTAGACCAGCCGGGACGCCATCATCATGTTGATCAGCGCGGTGTTCATGACGGCCAGCAGCGCGATCAGCGCGAACAGCCAGGCGGGGAAGACGACGCCGGCGACCTTGACGACCTCGAGCAGCGGGCCGGTCGAGTCCACCAGCACCTCGGTCTCCACCAGCATCGAGGCGGTGAACGCGACGGCCAGGTAGATCGCCCCGGCGATGGCCAGCCCGCCGAACAGCGCCCGCGGGAAGTCCCGCCGCGGCTGCCTCGCCTCCTCGGCGAGGTTCACCGAGTCCTCGAACCCGAGCAGGGCGTAGAACGCCAGCGCCGTGCCCCCGAGCACGCCCGTCCACGCGGCACCCTCGGTGTGCAGCTCGAGCGCCCGGCCGGGGTCGCCGTCCCCGCGGACCAGGGCGGCGACGCCGATGCCGATGATGACGAGCAGCCCGCTCGCCTCGATCAGCGTGAGCACCACGTTGACCCGCACCGACTCGGACACCCCGAGCACGTTCACCAGGGTGATCAGCCCGAGGAACACCCACGCCGCCACGACGGTCGGCACGCCGAACGGCAGCAGCTCCGCCAGGTAGTCGCCGCCGAACGCCCGGGCCGCCGCCGACGCGCTCGTGATCCCCGACATCATCACGGCGAACGCCACCAGGAAGGTGAGGAACGGCCGGCGGAACGCCCGGTTCGCGTACAGGGCCGCGCCGGCGGCCTGCGGGTACCGCGCCACCAGCTCCGCGTACGCCGTCGCGGTGAGCGCCGCCAGCGCGAACGCGAGCAGGAACGGCAGCCAGATGGCGCCGCCCACCTCCGCCGCGACCGTGCCGGTGAGGGCGTAGATGCCCGCGCCGAGGATGTCCCCGACCACGAACAGCAGCAGCACCGTGCGGCCGATCGTGCGCCGGAGCGCCGGCTGGTCCTGCTGGACCCGCGTCGACTGAGCCATCGCGACCACCCCCGGGGGTCACTGTGCGCCCGGTGGGCGGCACGCGCGCGGCGAGCGCCGGTGGCGGGTGCCCGGCCGTCCCGCCGCGCGACCCGCGACCGCCGCGCCTACGCTCGGTCGGACCATCACCAGAGCGATCGACGGGGGTCGGCATGAAGGGCAAGGCGGCGTTCATCCTGGGCGCAGGAGTGGGCTACGTGCTGGGGACCCGCGCGGGCCGGGCCCAGTTCGAGAAGATCAAGGGCTGGGTGTCCGACGCCTGGCACGACCCGCGCGTGCAGTCCACGGTCGACGACCTGGAGTCGTCCGCGGCCAAGTTCGCGAAGGACCAGGGCGTCGCGATCAAGGACAAGGCGGTCGACGCGGTGAAGAGCGCGGTGTCCCGGTCGTCCTCCGACGAGCCCGCTCCCGGCGGCGTCCGCACCGCCCCGCCCGCCGGTGCCACCCCGACGACGCCGGTCGCGCCGCCGCCCGACGGTCTCTAGGCCCGACGTGGTCGCCCGCGCGTCCCTGTGGGGGGACCGGCGCACGCCGGCCCACCCGCACCACCTCGCCGCCGGCACGGACCCGCAGCCCGGGCACGAGCCGGCCGACGTCGTGGTCGTGGGCGCCGGGCTGACCGGCCTGACCACCGCGCTGCTGCTGTCCCGCGCGGGGGTGCGGGTGCTGGTGCTCGAGGCGCGCACCGTCGGGGCGGGGACGACCGGGCGCAGCACCGCGAAGATCAGCCTGCTGCAGGGCGACCGCCTGGCCGGCCTGGCCCGGCGGCACGACGACCGGGTGGTCGCCGCGTACGCCGAGGGGTCCGCGGAGGGCATGGACTGGCTGCTGCGCTACCTCGTGGACCACGACGTCCGGCACCAGCGCCGCGAGGCCGTCACGTACGCCACGACCGCGGCGGGCCGGGACCGGGTGGAGGCCGAGCTCGCCGCCGCCCGGCGGGCCGGCGTCCCCGTGGGCTGGCGGCGGCGGACCGACCTGCCGCTGCCCGTCACGGGCGCGATCGGTCTCGCGGAGCAGGCGCAGGTCGACCCGCTGGACGTGCTGGAGGCGCTCGCGGCCGACGTCGTGGCGCGCGGTGGCCGGGTGGTCGAGGGTGTCCGGGTGCTCGGGATGCGGCACGGCGGGGCGCTGACCTCGCGCGGGGGGCGGGCCGTCCTGCGCACCACCGCGGGCGACGTGACCTGCGACGCGGTGGTCCTCGCGACGGGCACCCCGGTGCTCGACCGCGGCGGCGCGTTCGCCCGGCTGCACGCCGAGCGGTCCTACGCCCTGGCGTTCCGGGTGCCCGAGCCGCCGCCGGCCGCGATGTCGATCTCCGTCGACCCGGACGCCAGGTCCGTGCGGTCGACGCCGGCCGTGCCGGAGCCGGGTGAGCTGGCCGGGGCGCCGGGGCTGGGGCCCGAGCCGGTCGTGCCCGACGTGCCCGACGTGCTGCTGGTCGGCGGTGCGGGCCACCCCGTCGGGCGGCAGGTGCCGACCGGCCCCTCCGTCGAGACGCTGGTCGCCTGGACGCACGCGCACTTCCCCGGCGCGGAGCTCACGCACGTCTGGTCGGCGCAGGACTACGTGTCGGCGGACGGGCTGCCGCTCGTCGGGCGGCTGCTACCCGTGGACCCGCGGCTCTACGTCGCCACCGGCTACGCGAAGTGGGGGATGACCACGGCCGTCGCGGCGGGCCTGGTGCTGGCGGCCGACCTGCTCGGCGACCACGCACCGCGGTGGGCGCGCGACTGGCGCCCGCTGGGCCGGCGCGAGATCGCGGGCGTCGGCGACGGGCTGCGGCTGAACGCCTCCGTGGGCCGGTGGCTGGCGGGCGGCTGGACCGCTCCGCACCCGCCGGCCGGACGCCGGCCCGACCCGCCGGAGGGCCAGGGCGGTGTCGAGCGGGCGGGGGTGCTGCCCGAGGCGGTGTGCACGGTGGGCGGCGTGACCCGGCGGCTCTCGGCCGTGTGCCCGCACCTCGGCGGCGTGGTCACGTGGAACGAGGTCGAGCGGTCCTGGGACTGCCCGCTGCACGGCAGCCGCTTCGCGCCGGACGGCGCGCCCCTGGAGGGGCCGGCGACGACGGGGTTGCGCGCGCTGGGCTGAGCGGACGCGGGCGGACGCCGAGGTCGGGGGTCCCGCGACGAGCTCCGGCGTGTCGCACCGGTGTGTCGCGCAGAACCCCCGACCTCGGCGGGCGGAGCCGGGGCGCCCTACTTCAGCCCCGACGACGCCAGGCCGTCGATCACCCGGCGCTGCAGCAGGACGAACAGCACGAGGATCGGCGCCATCGCCATCACCGAGGCGGCCATCACGACGGGGTAGTCGACGGTCTTGTCGCCGATCAGCGTCGCGAGCCCGGCGGACAGCGGCATCGTGTCCGAGTACGTGGACACCACGAGGGGCCACAGCAGCTCGTTCCAGGACCACAGCACCGTGGTGATCGCCAGCACGCTCATGGTCGGCCGCGCGAGCGGCAGCATGATGCGCCAGAAGGTCTGCCACGGGTTCGCGCCGTCGAGCCGGGCAGCCTCCTCCAGCTCGTCGGGCATCGCCAGGAACGCGGTCCGCATGAGGAACGTGCCGAACGCGCTGAACAGCCCGGGCAGCACGATCCCGGCCGTGGTGTTGAGCAGCCCGAGGCCCTGGACGATCTGGTACTGCGACAGCAGGTACACCTGCGACGGCACCATGAGGATCGACAGCACGACGCCGAGCAGCACGCCGCTGCCGCGGAACCGCATCCGGGCGAACGCGTACCCGGCGAGCGTGCAGAGCAGCAGCTGCACGAGCGTCCGCAGCACGGTGATGGTCACCGACGTCTGCAGCTGGTCGAGGAACGGCAGCCGCTCGAGCACGGCGGCGTAGTTCTCCCACCGCAGCCGGGCGGGGACGAACGTCGGCGTGACGCTCTGCACCTCCTGGTTCGACGACAGCGACATGAGGACCTGCCACACGAACGGGAAGGCCATGAGCACGGCGCCGGTCGCGAGCACCACGTGCGCGACGGCGTGGTTGCCGCCGCGCCGCCGGGGCCGGCGCACGGGCGGGGGAGCGGCCGCGGCGGGGACGGGCCCGCGCGGGACGGACGACGCACCGGCCGGGGTGGCGGCGACCCCGACCCCGCCGCTGGTGGTGGAGAGGTCAGTCACTGTGCACCCACCTCCGCTGCAGCCGGAACTGGGCCAGCGTGGCGAGGCCGATGAGCAGGAAGATCACCATGGCGACCGCGGCGGCGTAGCCCTTGTCGTTCTTGACGAAGCCCTCGGAGTAGAAGAGGTAGACGAGCGACATGCTCTTCGGCAGCACCGGGTTGGTGCTGCCGAGGATCGCGTACAGCAGGTCGAACAGCTGGAAGCTGGCGATCACCGTCACGATGAGCACGAAGAAGATGCTCGGGCTGAGCAGCGGGACGGTGATCGCCCGGAACTGCCGGGACGGCGTGGCACCGTCCAGCTCGGAGGCCTCGTACAGCTCCGGCGGGATGTTCTTCAGCCCGGCGGCCAGCACGATGAGCGCGAACCCGAGCGACGACCACAGCCCGACGAGGGCCACCGCGACGATCGCCGCCCCCGGCGTGCTGATCCAGTACGGCCCGTCCACCCCGACCAGGGCGAGCACCCAGTTGAGGATCCCGAAGTCGCCGTTGTAGATGATCCGCCACACCATCGCGACGGCCGTCGGCATGGCGACGTAGGGCAGGAAGTACAGCACGCGGTACACGCTCGCGAACCGCAGGCCGGGCCGGTTGAGCAGGCTGGCCAGGTACACGGCGATCGGGATGCCCAGCAGCACGATGACGGTGTACAGCAGGGTGTTGCCCAGCGACGTGTAGAGCGCGGGGTCGGCGACGAGGCGGGTGTAGTTGTCGGCGCCGACGAACTCCGACCCGCCGAACACGCCGCGGTGGGTGAGGGAGAACCAGGCGGTCTGGGCGATCGGCCACAGGTAGAAGACCGCGACGCCGGCGAGCAGCGGGCCGAGGAACAGCCAGGGCCAGATGCCGTCACGGCGCAGGGTGCCCGCCCGGCCGCGGCCGGCACCACCCCGGGGGGCGGTACCGGCCGCGGCGGGGCGCGGTGCGAGGACGCTCACGGTCACTCCGCGGCGAGCGCGGCGTCCATCCGGGTCGCGAGCTCGGCCGTGGCGTCCGCGACGGGTGTGGTCCCGGAGAACGCGGCGGGCAGCAGCTCGGTCTCCAGGGCGTTCCAGGCGGCGGTGTTGGCGCTGACCGGCAGCGGCTGCGCGTACGCCGCGGCGTCGAGGAACACCTGCAGGTTCGCGTCGGGCATCGAGGCGACGAACGCGTCCTGGGTGCCGGTGAAGGCGGAGATGACGGACCCGGCCTCGGCCTGGATGGTCTGCGCCTCCTCCCCGGCGAGGAACACCTGGAGCGCCTGGGCGGCCTGGGCGTTCGGGGACGCGGCGGCGACGACGTTCGAGACGCCGTGGATCACGGTCGCCTGCTCCTCGCCGGTCGGCAGCGGCAGCGCGACGACGTCGTCGACGATGTCGGTGTCCGTCAGCGCGGCGCGGAACCAGCTGCCGCCCCAGTACATCGCGAGCTTGCCGGACGTGAACCACTGGTCGGCCGAGGTGTCGGTGAGCTGCTCGATCGACGGGGACCCGCCGCTCGCGATGAGGTCGGTCCAGAACTGGATGCCCGCCTGGCTCTCCGGGGTGTCGTAGCCCGACGTGCCGTCGGCGACGACGGTGCCGCCGGCCTGGAAGATCGTGTTGTAGTACGTGGTCTGGCCGTCCATGCCGCCGGCCGCGCCGTAGCTGCCCTGGTCGGCGAGGGCCGCCGAGATGTCGGCGGCCGTGGTCTGGAAGTCCTCCCAGGTCCAGCCGTCCTCGGGCAGGGCGACGCCGGCCTGCTCGAACAGCGCGGTGTTGGCCCAGACGCCGATGGTGTCGAAGTCCTTCGGCACGCCGTACTGCACGCCGTCGAGCGTGTAGAGGTCGTTGAGCGCCTCGGGGTAGTTCGCCGGGTCGAGGTCCCCGGCGTCGATCGCGCCGGTGATCGGGGCGAGCTTGCCGTTGGACGCGTAGAGCTGGACGTTCGGGCCGTTCATCCAGAACAGGTCGGGCAGCGTGTCGCTGGAGGCCTGCGTCTGCAGCTTCGTCCAGTAGTCCGCGAACGGGGTGACGTTCACGGTCACGTCGATGTCCGGGTAGATCTCGTTGAACGCGGCGATCTGCTCGTCGATCGCCGGGACCTGGGCCTGGTCCCAGACGCCGTAGGTGATCGACGCGGCGAGGTCGGTGCCCGCGGTGGTGTAGTCGTCCGAGCCGGCACCCGGTGCGGCGTCGTCGGACGAGGAGCACCCGGTGGCGAGGAGGGTCAGGCCCAGTGCGGCGGCCGCGGCGACGGTGGCGCGACGCCCGCGCGGGACGCGGGTGGGACGGATCGTGGTCATCTCAGGGTTCCTTCTGCTCAGGCGCCGGCGGCGCTGGAGGGGGTGGTGCGCAGGGACAGGGAGGTGAAGTGGTCGAGCACGGCGGTGGGCAGGGCGGGCACGTCGATCGGGCGTGAGCCCTCCCGCAGGGAGCGGGCGGCGAGGGACCCGGCGGCGACGGCCTCGCGCGCCGCGACGGGGGAGACCACGGTGGGGGCGCCGTCGACGACGTGGTCGAGGAACTCCGTCATGGTGATCAGGTCGGCGTCGGCGTGGCCGCTGGTCACGCCCTCGATCGGGTACTCCCGGTCGCCGGCGACCTGCCACTCGTGGCGGCGGTCCCACACCTTGACGACGCCGCCGGCGGTGTCGCCGACGTTCTCCAGCCGCCCCTCGGTGCCGATGACCGTGTAGTTGCGCCAGTAGTCGGGGGTGAAGTGGCACTGCTGGTAGCTGGCCTGCACGCCGTTGTCGAGGGTCATCATCATCATCGAGACGTCCTCGACGTCGACCACGGGGTTGAGGCCGGTCTGGGCGGCCGGCGGCCAGTTGTCGAACGAGAACCAGTCCGGCATGGTCTCGCCGGGCCGCTCGCGGCGGTCCTGGATGCCGCCGTAGACCATGAGGTCGCCCATGCCGACCACCCGCCGGCTGTACCCGGACGCGAGGTGGTGCACGACGTCGATGTCGTGGCTGGCCTTCTGCAGCAGCAGCGTCCCGGTCCGCCGGCGGTCGGCGTGCCAGTCCTTGAAGTAGTAGTCGCCGCCGTTGCCGACGAAGTGCCGGACCCAGACGGCCTTGACCTCGCCGATCTCACCGCGCTCGACGACCGCGCGCATGGCCCGGACCACGCCGGAGTGCCGGAAGTTGTGCCCGACGTACAGCGGGGTGCCGGTCTCGGCGGCGGTGGTCAGGACGCGGTCGGCGTCCTCCAGCGTGATGGCCAGCGGCTTCTCGAGGTAGACGGCGATGCCGGCGCGCAGCAGGTCGACGGCGATGTCGGCGTGCGTGTCGTCCGGGCTGGTGACGACAGCGGCGTCCACCTGCCCGGCCAGCGCGCGGTGGTCGGCGTGCTCGGCGACGTCGCCGAACAGCGCACGGCCGCGGGCGAGCCCGGCGGGGTCGGGATCGACGACGGCGGTGACCCGGGCACCCGGGCGCGCGGTGGTGGCGTGCAGACCGATCACCGCGCGGGCCCCGGTGCCCACCACGGCCAGGCGCAGTCCGGCGCTCATCGATCAGTCCTGGTGAGCGATTGTGATTGAACAGCGATCAAAGTGATCATGAATCGACAGTTGCGCGCACTGCACCGCTCGCCTAGACCGCGGCGAAGTTGTTACCTGACGGAAACGCGGCCGCGTCCGGCGGTCGTCCGGCGGTCGTCCACGACCCCGGACCGGTGCCGCCCGTGCGCGCGCCGGGCCGGTGTCGTGCCCGCGCCGTGCCGGTGCCGGGCGCCGGTGCCGGGCGCCCGTGGAGGTCGGGCGGAGGTCAGGCGGAGGCGGGCGCCTCGACCACCTCGACGCCCGCTGCCGCGAGCTCGGCCGCGAGCTCGGACGGCACGGGGCCGTCCGTGACCAGCACGTCGACCTGGTCGAGGGGGCAGATCCGGGCGAACGTGCTGCGACCGAGCTTGGTCGAGTCCGCCGCGACGACGACCCGCCGGGCCACCGACGCGATGGCCCGGCTGGCCTCCGCCTCGCCCTCGTGCACGGTGGTGGCGCCGAACTTCCCGCCGATCCCGTCGACGCCGAGGATCGCGAGGTCCAGGGAGAAGTCGCGCAGCGAGGACGACACCATGGGGCCGACCAGCTCGTACGACTGCCGGCGCGGGACGCCGCCGGTCACGACGATCTTCACGTGCTCGCGGACGGACAGCTCGTACGCGATGTTCAGCGCGTTCGTGACGATCGTGAGCGCCGGCGCGTCGCCGGGCACCCGCAGCAGCTCGGAACGGCCGAGCACGCGGGCGACCTCGCTGGTGGTCGTCCCCCCGTTGAGCCCGACCGAGTCCCCGGGGTGCACCATCGCGGCGACGGCCTGCGCGATCGCGACCTTCGCCTCGGCCTGGCGCGCGATCTTGTACTGCAGCGGCAGCTCGTAGCCGGAACCGAGCGCGGACGCCCCGCCGTGGGTCCGGGTCAGCAGGCGCTGCTCCGCCAGCAGGTTCAGGTCCCGGCGCACCGTGGCGGTGGAGACGTCCAGCGACTCGCTGACCTCGGCGATCGTCACGTTGCCGCGCTCGGCGACGAGCTCGAGGACCACGTTGAGGCGCTGCTGCGGGGTCATGGGGCTCCTGTCGTCGCGGCACATCGTCTCACGCAGTCGTCGCGCTCGGTTGAGCAGCATCGTTGACGGTGATGATCACATCTGCTCGAATCAAGCAACGAGCAGTCACTAACGATCGGTCTCTCCGGGTGCCCCGCTCGTCCGGGTACCCGGCGGTCGACCCCGCGGGAAGAAGACATGACCACCACCTTCGTCGACGCCGAGATCGCGTCCCAGCCCGACACCTGGCGGACCGCCGCCGCGCTGCTGCCCGCCGTGGCCGCCGATCTCCCGCGGCCCGGGGAGCGCGTCGCCGTCGTGGGCTGCGGCACCAGCTGGTTCGTCGCCATGGCGTACGCGGTGCTCCGTGAGCAGGCGGGCCACGGCGAGACGGACGCGTTCGTGGGCTCCGAGTACCCCCGCGGTCGCCGGTACGACCGGGTCGTCGCGATCTCGCGTTCCGGCACCACGACGGAGATCATCGAGCTGCTCGGTGCGCTCGGCGGTGCGCCGAGCACGCTGATCACCGCGGGCGCCGGCTCGCCCGCCGCGGACGTCGCCGGCCGGACCGTCGCCCTGCCGTTCGCGGACGAGCGGTCCGTCGTCCAGACGCGGTTCGCGACCACCACGCTCGCGCTGCTCCGCGCGCACCTCGGCGAGGACGTCGCCGCGCTCGCCGGCCAGGCCGAGGCCGCCCTGCTCGTCCCGGTCGACGAGCTGGTCACCGCCGAGCAGTGCACCTTCCTGGCCCGCGGCTGGGCGGTCGGCCTCGCGCTCGAGGCGGCGCTGAAGACCCGTGAGGCCGCACAGCTCTGGTCCGAGTCCTACCCGGCGATGGACTACCGGCACGGCCCGATCGCGATCGCGCAGCCGGGCCGCCTGGTCTGGAGCCTCGGTGCCGCGCCCGACGGCCTGGTCGACGAGGTCGCCGCCACCGGTGCCCGGTGGGTGCAGCACGACCTCGACCCGCTCGCCGGGCTGGTGGTGGCGCAGCGGTTCGCCGTCGCGCTCGCCGTCGCGAGGGGTCTGGACCCCGACCGTCCCCGCGCCCTCACGCGCTCGGTCATCCTGACGTGATGCGGCAGCCCGGGGACGACGTGCTCGGCGTCGACGTCGGCGGGACGACCATCAAGGCCGTCCGCGTCGACCCGGCCGGGCGGGTGGTGCGCGAGCACCGGGCGCCGACGCCCGCGCCGGACCCGACCGGCGAGCGCGTCGCCGACGCCGTGGCCGCGGTGGCTGCCCGGCTCGGCGCGCCGACCGGGCCGGACGCGCCGGACGCGCCGCCGCTCGCCGTGGGCGTCGTGGTGCCGGGCGTCGTCGACGAGCCCGCCGGCACCGCCGTCTGGTCGGTGAACCTCGGCTGGCGGGACGTCCCCCTGCGGCAGCTGCTCGCCGACCGGCTCGCCGGACCCGTGGTGCTCGGGCACGACGTCCGGGCCGGCGCGCTGGCCGAGGCGCGCACGGGCGCCGCGCGCGACGAGGCCGGCACGGTCGCGTTCGTCCCGGTCGGCACCGGCGTCTCGGCGGCGCTGGTCGTCGAGGGCCGCCCCGTCGTGTCCGGCGGCTGGGCCGGCGAGATCGGGCAGCGCGTGCTGGTCCACGGCCCCTTCGCGGGGCTGCGCGCGGAGGAGGTCGCCTCCGCGGCGGCGACCGCCCGGCGGGCCGGGGCGCCCGACGCCCGCACGGTCGCCGACCGGGTCGCCGCCGGTGACCCCGCGGCGCGCGCCGTGTGGGCGGACACCGTCGAGGCGCTCGCCGACGCGGTCACCGACCTGGTGGTGGCCGTGTCCCCCGGGACCGTCGTGGTCGGCGGCGGGCTGGTGCTCGCCGGCGACCTGCTGCTGATCCCGCTCGCCGCCGCGCTGGTCCGCCGCACCGTCGGCCTGCGCGCGCCGCGCCTGGTGGCGGCGCGGCACGGCGACGCGGCGGCGGCCCTGGGTGCGGCGATGCTCGCCCGGGACGCCGGCAGGATCGCGACGCCCCGCTAGATCACCAGGCCGAGCAGCAGCACCACGACCAGCGCCGTCACCGACAGGACGCACTCCATCAGGGACCACGTCCTGAACGTCTGCCCGACGGTCATCTTGAAGTACTCCTTGACCAGCCAGAACCCGGCGTCGTTCACGTGGCTGAGGAACACCGACCCCGCGCCGATCGCCAGCACCATGAGCGCGACGTGCGTGGGCGACAGGTCCGCGGCGAGCGGGGCGACGATGCCCGCCGCGGTGACGGTCGCCACCGTGGCGGACCCCGTGGCGACGCGGATCAGCACCGCCACCAGCCAGGCGGCCAGCAGCGGGGAGATCGGGGCGTCCGCGAGGCCCTTCGCGATCACGTCGCCGACGCCGGAGTCCACCAGCGTGGCCTTGAACCCGCCGCCCGCGCCGACGATCAGCAGGATCGACGCGATCGGGGCGAAGGACGAGTCGACCAGCTTCGACACCTGCCCGCGCGTCCGGCCCTGCGTGGTGCCGAGCAGGACCAGCGACACCAGCGCGGTGATGAGCAGCGCGACCAGCGGGGTCCCGACGAAGTCGAGCACCTGGCCGGCCCCGGAGTCCGCGAACCCGGCGGTCTCCGCGAGGGTGCGGGCGAGCATCAGCACGACCGGCAGCAGCACGACGGTCAGCGCGACGCCGAACGACGGACGCCGGTCGCCCTCCTGCCGGTCGCCCGCGCCGAGGATCTCGGTCGGCGGGTCCAGCGGCACCCAGCGGGCCATCGGCTTCGCGAGCAGGGGACCGGCGACGGCCACGGTCGGGACCGCGACGAGCAGGCCGAGGCCGAGGGTCAGGCCCAGGTCGGCGCCGAGCGCGTCGATGGCGATCAGCGGGCCGGGGTGCGGCGGCACCAGGCCGTGCAGCGCGGACAGGCCGGCCAGCGCCGGGATGCCGACGACGATCATCGAGACCTTCGACCGGCGCGCGACCAGCATCACCACGGGGATCAGCAGCACGACGCCGACCTCGAAGAACAGCGGGATGCCGATGATGAACGCCGCGAAGGCCATCGCCCAGGGCAGCCGCTGCACGGGGGTCCGGGCGAGGATCGAGTCG
>DAMBCY010000011.1:19662-22327 GCA_032056255.1 Cellulomonas sp.
CCCGCCGGAGTCGATGAGCATCTTGCCGATGATCGCGCCGAGCGCGATGAGGATGCCGACGCCCGCGACGGTCTCGCCGAGGCCCTTCGTGAACGAGGTGAACGCGTCGACGTAGGACAGCCCGGCCGCGACGGCCAGCACGCCCGCGCCGAGCATCAGCGACAGGAACGGGTGCAGCTTCAGCCAGACGATCAGCAGCACGATCACCGCGATGCCGACGAGGGCGGCGACGATCAGCCGGCCGTCGGACACGGCGGGGGCGTCCTCGGCTGCGGCGGCGAGCAGGGCGCCCGCGGAGGTGAGGGTGGTCATCAGGACTCCCGGGGCGGTGCGGTGGGGGCGGCGGCGCGGGCGGTCGCCGGGTCGATGCCGAGCGCCCGCAGCGCGGCGTCGGCCACGGAGTGCGGCGACACCTCGACGGGGACGACCACGCCGTCCTCGTCGTCGGTGAGCGGCTCGAGCGTCTCGAACTGGGACGGCAGCAGTGAGGCCGGCATGAAGTGCCCGCTGCGGCCGGACATGCGGGCCCCGATGGACTCGATGGTCCCGTCGAGGTGCACGAACCGGACCCGGCCCTCGGCCTCGCGCAGCACGTCGCGGTAGGTCACGCGCAGGGCGGAGCAGGTGACGATGGTCGACCGGCCGGCGCGGGCCTGCTCGGTCAGCCAGTCGCGCATGGCGCCCAGCCACGGCCAGCGGTCCTCGTCGGTCAGCGGGGTGCCGGCCGACATCTTGTCGATGTTGGCCTGCGGGTGGAACTCGTCGGCCTCCGCGTACGGCCAGTTCAGGCGGTCCGCGAGGATCTGCGCGGTCGTCGTCTTGCCCGACCCCGAGACCCCCATCACCACCAGGTGCTGGATCTCCGGCATGAGAGATGCCCCTCTTCGACGTCGTTGTCCGGGCGCGTTCCGTCCGGGTGCACGGCCCGGGTCGCCCGGGCCGCGTCCACTGTGACACAAAGGTGCCATCTTTGGAACCCAAAGATCGCACCATTGCCGTGCGAAGGGGCGCTGCCCCGTGTGCGACCCTGGCACGGCTGCCCGGAGGGCGCGCGTCGGGTCGCCGCCGTCCCGGCCCGGTGAGGAGGAGGACCCGTGGCCACCGAGGTGCTGCACAGCACCGTGCTCGAGACGGTCGGCGCCGAGATCACCGCGGGGACGCTCGCGGCCGGCGCCGTCCTGACCCTCGAGCAGCTCCAGCAGCGGTTCGCCGTGTCCCGCACCGTCGCCCGCGAGGTCATGCGGACGCTCGAGCACGTCGGGCTCGTCACCTCCCGCCGTCGGGTCGGCATCGTCGTCCGGCCCGCCGCGGACTGGGCGGTCTACGACGCGCGCGTCATCCGCTGGCGGCTCGCCGGGCCCGGGCGGCTCACCCAGCTCCGGTCGCTCACCGAGCTGCGTGCCGCCGTCGAGCCCGTCGCCGCCGCGGCCGCCGCCCGGCACGCCGACCCCACCGAGGTCGACCGGCTGCTGGCGCTCGCCGCCCGGATGCGCGAGCTCGGCGAGGCGGGCCGGCTGGAGGAGTTCCTGGCCTGCGACGTCGAGTTCCACGCCCTGCTGCTGCGCGCCGGCCGCAACGAGATGTTCGCCGCGCTGACCGACGTCGTCGCCGAGGTCCTCGCGGGCCGGGTGCGGCACGGCCTCATGCCCACCCACCCCCGCCCCGAGGCCCTGGACGCCCACGACGCCGTCGCGAGGGCGGTCGCCCGGCGCGCACCGGACGCGGCGGAGCGCGCGATGACGATCATCACCACCGAGATCCGCACCGCCCTCGACACCCCCTGACCCGCCCGCGCTCCTCCCGAACCTGCCCATCCCATCGCCGAGATCGGTGTGTCGCGTCGAGATCGGTCGTTCGTGCCACCGATCTCGAAGGCAACACACCGATCTCGGTGCAGGGGGTCGAAGCGGGTTACGGGCGGGGGACGTTGCGGAGGTTGGAGCGAGCCATCGACATCACCTCGGCCATGCCGCCGCCGAGGATCTCCTTGCTCATCGCCGCGGTGAACCCGCCGACCTGCGCGCGGGTGATCTTCGGCGGCAGGGACAGGGCGCGCGGGTCGGTGACCAGGTCGATCAGCGCGGGGCCGTCGTGCGCGAACGCCTCGCGCAGCGCGGTCCGGATCTGGGTCGGGTCCTCGACGCGCACCGCGGGGATGCCGACCGCCCGCGCGACCGCGGCGTAGTCGATCGAGGGCGAGTCGGTGCCGTACGACGGCAGGCCGTCGACCAGCATCTCCAGGCGGACCATGCCGAGCGTCGCGTTGTCGAACAGGACGATCTTCACCGGGAGCTGGTAGTGCACGAGCGTGACGAGCTCGCCGAGCAGCATCGACAGCCCGCCGTCCCCGGCGACGGCCACGACGTGCTTCTGCGGCGCGTCGGAGTCGCGGGCCGCGAACGCCGCCCCGATCGCGTGCGGCACCGCGTTCGCCATCGACCCGTGCAGGAACGACCCGATGACCCGCCGGCGCCCGTTCGGGGTCAGGTAGCGCGCGGCCCAGACGTTCCCCATGCCGGTGTCGACGGTGAACACCGCGTCGTCGGCGGCCTCCTCGTCCAGCACGACGGCGGCGTACTCGGGGTGGATGGGCGTGTGGTGCTCGACGTCCTTCGTGTACGCGCCGACGACGCCCGACATGGCCTTCTCGTGCTTCTTGACCATG
>DAMBCY010000012.1:0-21372 GCA_032056255.1 Cellulomonas sp.
TCGTCCAGCAGGTACAGGTCGTACCGGGACAGCAGCAGCGCCGCGAGGCCGACGCGCGCCGCCTGGCCGCCGGACAGCGCGGTCATCGCGAGCCCGGGGTCGACGTCGAGGCCGAGGTCGGCGAGCACCGCGCCGGTGCGGGCGTCCAGGTCGGCGCCGCCGAGCGCCATCCACCGCTCCAGCGCGTCGGCGAACAGGTCGTCGGCCCCGGCGTCTCCCGCCGCGAGGCGCTCGGCGGCGGCATCCATCGCGGCCTGCGCCGGCCCCACGCCCGTGCGGCGCTCCAGGTGCGCCCGCACCGACTCGTCCGCTCGCCGCTCGATCTCCTGGGCCAGGTAGCCGAGCTGCGCCGCCGCCGGGGACACCTGCACCGCGCCGGACTCGGGGGCGCGCTGCCCGGCGAGGATGCGCAGCAGCGTCGACTTGCCCGCCCCGTTCGGGCCGACCAGGCCCACGACGTCCCCGGGCGCGACCACGAGGTCGACCCCCGCGAACAGCTCGCGGTCGCCGAAGCCGGCCCCGACTCCCCTGGCCTGCACGGTCGCGCTCATGGGCTCCATTGTCCGCCGGGGCGAGGCCGCCCCGTGACGTCCCCGGCCGCGGCCGACCTCCCGCGCACGGGGGCGGCGTCGGCACGCGCGCGGCCCCGGGCGGACTGTGCACGTGCACAGTCCGCCCACCCACCCGGTGACTCAGTCGCCGCACGGATCCCGCGCACAGCCTGGTCCGGCGCACTGGGACCGTGTACAGTCCCCGCATCCGGGCGGGCGACGGCCGCCGCCCGGACGGCCCCGCTCGAACGACGACGATCGAAGGGACGGATCCTCCGCATGCCCGCACCCCGTGTCCCCGCAGCCCGCCGGGCTCCCCGGCGCCCCGCCGCGCTCGCCGCCGCGGCAGCCCTGCTCCTCACGACGGCCGCCGCCCTCCCCGCGACCGGCGCGACCGGCGCGACCACCGACGGCACCGGGCCGGTCGAGGCCGGCATCGTCGTCCCGGCGGTCGAGGGCCTCGCCGACGACTTCGCCCTCGGCGTCGACGTGTCCTCGGTGCTCGCGCAGGAGGCGAGCGGGGTCGTGTTCCGCGACGGGTCCGGAGCCCCCGCCGACCTGTTCGAGGTGCTCGCCGACTCCGGCGTGAACTACGTGCGCGTCCGGGTCTGGAACGACCCCTACGACGCCGCCGGGAACGGCTACGGCGGCGGCACGGTCGACGTCGGGCGGGCCGCCGAGATCGGGCGGCGCGCCACCGACCACGGCATGCGCGTGCTGGTCGACCTGCACTACTCCGACTTCTGGGCGGACCCCGCCAAGCAGCAGGCACCGAAGGCGTGGGCCGGCCTCACGGTCGCGCAGAAGGCCGAGGCCGCCGGGGCGTTCACCGCCGACGCCCTGACCGAGCTCGTGGACGCGGGCGTCGACGTCGGCATGGTCCAGATCGGCAACGAGACCAACAACGCCGTCGCCGGGGTGTCCGGCTGGGACGGCATGGCGCAGGTGTTCGCCGCCGGCAGCGCAGCGGTCCGCGCGACCGTGCCCGGCGCCCTGGTCGCCGTGCACTTCACCAACCCCGAGACCTCCGGCCGCTACGCCGGGTACGCGGCGGAGCTCGCGAGCCGCGGCGTCGACTACGACGTGTTCGCCTCGTCGTACTACCCGTACTGGCACGGCACCCTCGCGAACCTGACGAGCGTGCTGTCGCAGGTCGCGACGACGTACGGCAAGCGGGTCATGGTCGCCGAGACCTCGTGGAGCCACACCCTCGAGGACGGCGACGGGCACCCGAACGTCATCACCGCGAGCACCACCACGCACCAGTACCCGATCTCGGTGCAGGGCCAGGCGTCCGCGGTGCGGGACGTGGTGCAGGCCGTCGCCGACGTCGGGCCCGCGGGCGTGGGGGTCTTCTACTGGGAGCCGGCCTGGATCCCCGTCGGGCCGCCGAGCGCGCTGGCCGCCAACCGGATCCTCTGGGAGACGCACGGCTCCGGCTGGGCGGCGTCGTACGCGGGCGAGTACGACCCGGACGACGCGGGCGAGTGGTACGGCGGGTCCGCGTGGGACAACCAGGCGCTGTTCGCCGCCGACGGCACGCCGCTGGAGTCGCTGAAGGTCTTCTCGTACGTGCGGACCGGTGCCACCGCCCCGCGCGCCGTGACCGGGGTGGAGCAGGTCCGGGTCGAGGTCGCCGACGGCGCCCCCGTCGCGCTGCCCGCGACCGTGCGCGTCACCTACAACGACGGCGGAGTCGAGGACCAGGCGGTCACGTGGGCGGACGTGCTGGACTGGGTCGACGGCCCCGGCGAGTACCCCGTCCCCGGCACGACCTCCGCCGGCGTCGCCGTCACCGCGACCGTCGTCGTCACCGCCGAGAACGCGCTGCGCAACCCGTCGTTCGAGGACGCCGACACCTCCGCCTGGACCCTCACCGGCACCGGGGCGTCGATCGGCGCCAGCGGCGACGCGTCCGACGGCAGCCGCGCCGTGGCGTTCTGGGCCGAGTCCGCGTACGGGTTCACCCTGACCCAGCAGGTCACCGGGCTGCCCGCCGGGACCTACACGCTCACGGCGACCGGGCAGGGCGGCGCGCTCGGCGCGGGCGACCAGGTGCTGCTGGGCGCGACCACGGCGTCCGGCACGACCTCCGCGCCGTTCGCCCTCACCGGCTGGCGGGTCTGGTCGACGCCGTCGGTGCCCGTCGAGGTCGGCCCCGACGGCACCGCGACCGTCGACGTCACCGCGACCCTGTCCGGCGGCGCCTGGGGCACCGTCGACGACCTCCGCCTGGTGCGGGCCACGGCGGGCGGGGCGAGCACCACGGCGCTGGCCGCGCTCGTCGACCGCGCCGCGGCCGTCGACCGGGACGCGTACACGGCCGGCTCGCTCGCGGTCCTCGACCACGCGCTCGCGGCGGCCCGGGTCGTCCTCGGGGCGACCGCCCCGGGTGCGCAGCGCGTGGCGGACGCCGAGGCGCTGCTGGGCGGCGCGCTCGACGCCCTGGTCGCGGTCCCGGTGGACCCCGGCCCCGAGCCGAGCCCCGGGCCCACGACACCCGGGCCCACGACACCGGCGCCGAGCCCGGTCCCGACGCCCACGACGCCGGCGCCGGACGGCGGCACGACCCCGACGGGCCCCCCGGCGCCGGGGACCGACGCGCCGCGCGTGTCCCTCAGCGCGCGGACCCTCCGGCCGGGCGACCCGGTCACCGTCACCGTGCACGGCCTGACGGTCCCGGAGGTCGAGATCGGCGTCGCGAGCACCTACCGCGCGCTCGCCCGGGCGACCGTCACGGACGGCACGGTCACCGCGACCGTCACGCTCCCGACGGACCTCGAGGCCGGCACGCACCACATCCAGGTCCGGACGCTCGACGGGACGGTGCTGGCCCAGATCGCGATCGTCGTGCTCGGCGACGGCCCGCTCGCCGCCACGGGCGCGGTCGTCGGCGGGGTGGCCGGGCTCGCCGCGCTGCTGCTGGCGGGCGGCGCGGCGCTGCTGCTGGCCCGGCGGCGCGGGGTGCGGTCCGGGGCCTGAGGCCCGACTGGGGGCGCGCCCGGACGCGCACGTGCCCGGGGTCCGTCACGGGGGACCCCGGGCACGCACCCGCGCCGCACCGGGCGCGGGTGCTCAGCGCGGCGGGCTCAGCGCGGCTCGCGCAGCGCGGCGGGCGGCAGCGCCGCGCGCCGCCCCCCGGGTGCGTCCTGGTACCAGTACGCCGTCGTGCAGATGTCGTCGGCGCGCTCGAACAGGTGCCCGCCCCGGTCGCCGATCTGCTGCAGCGTGACCCGCAGCGCGCTCGCGAACCGGATCGGGTCGGGCAGGTGCCAGCGGTACATGCCGTGGCTGGGCGGCATGGTGGTGTCGTACGGCGAGTGCGCGGTGCCGTCCTCGACGATCCGCTGGTGGTAGCCGAGGTACGGGCTGCTGAACGTCTGCGACCGCGGCACCGGGACCGCACCGAGGTGGTCCTGGAACGCCCACGCGCCGCCCACGTAGTCCTCGACGCCGGTGCCGCAGATGGTCGGCAGGTCGGTGTCGCCGTCGAGGAAGAACTTCATCTCGCCCTCGCCCCACCAGAAGCGCTCCAGGGCGGTGACCCCGATGTACGTGCCGACGTACGCGCCGCGGCCGGTGACGCCGTCCAGCACGACGTGGTCCGTGCCGCGCGGGGCGGCCGGGTCGGAGCGCCGCCAGGCGGCGTGCAGGTACCCGGTGTCGTCGCCGAGGTCGTCGTCGAGCGAGTACGACACCTGGTAGAAGACGTAGGGGATGTCGCCGCCGTGCTCGTTGACGAGCTCGATGCGGGCGCGACGCCGGAACGGCATCGGCAGATAGCAGTTGAAGCCGCCGTTCGGCGCGACCACGACGGCCTCGGACTGCATCACCGACGCGGTCGCGAACCCGCTGCAGAAGAAGTCGCCGAACGGCACCTCCACGGCGGGCTCCTCGGCGTCGTCCCAGGTCATCCGCAGCACCAGGTCCCGCAGCACGTACGGGCCGGCCTCGGTCTGCCGGGGCAGCGTGAACCAGATGTGCCGGATGACCCCCGGCCCCTCGATGTCCGCGACCGTCAGCGTCTCCCCCGCCGGGACCGGCACGCACGGACGGCCCTTGCGGCCCGGGCCGAGCCGGGACGCCTCGGTGCCGCCGGCCCCGGGGGCGCCCGTGGGGTTCTCGGCGCTCACGGACCGGGTGCGGGTCCCGTCGAGGACGGCGTAGGCGGGCATGGCGATCGGCACGGCGGAGCTCCTGGGGTTCGGGACGGGGGTGCGGGCGGTCACTTCACGGCCCCGGCGGTGACGCCGCGGGTGAGGGTCCGCTGGAAGAGGAAGAAGAAGACCAGCGTCGGCAGCAGCGACAGCAGCGAGGCGGCGGCGAGCTGGGTGACGTCCAGGGTGTTCTGGCCCTTGAGCGCCGCGAGCGCGATCGGGATGGTCTGCGAGCGCGGGGTGATCAGCATGATCATCGGGATGAAGAACTCGTTCCACGTCCAGACGAAGAAGAACACCAGCAGCACCGACATCGTGGGCCGCATGATCGGCGCGACGATCCGGGTGAGCAGCAGCCACCGGTTCGCGCCGTCGACGCGCGCCGCCTCGAGCATCTCGTGCGGGAAGGTGCCGAGCACCGAGCCGAGCAGGTAGGTGCCGAACGCGGCCTGCAGGACGACGAAGATGATCACCACCGACCACACCGAGTTCTGCAGCCCGAGCGCCTGGGCGCCGGAGAACAGCGGGTAGATGAGGGCCTCCTGCGGCAGGATCGTCGCGAGCAGCAGCACGAACACCACCCCGGTGCGGCCGCGGATCCGGCCGATGCCGACGGCGTACGCGCTGAGCAGCGCCACGGCGACGCCGAGCACCGCCACGACGCCCGCGATCAGCACCGAGTTCGCGAGCAGCTGCGGGTAGTCGACGCTGCCGAGGTAGCGCTCGAAGGCGCTGAGCGACCACTCCTCCGGCGGCGCCAGCGGACCGCGGCGCGAGTAGTCGGCGCCGGTCTTGAAGGCGTTCGTGACCAGCAGGTAGAAGGGCAGCAGCATCACGACGCCGACCAGCGCCGCGACGACCAGCACGAGCCAGCGCTGCCCGAGCAGCAGCACCGAGACGCGGCGGTCCCGGGAGCGGCGGCGGCGCCCGCGGGCGGGGCCGGACCCGCGCACGGGGGCGGGGACGGTCGTCGCGGTCATCGGTCGGCCTCCACGGATCGCGCCTGCCAGAAGATCAGGCCGCCGGCGACCACGCCGATGACCAGGGCGAGCACCGTCGCGGACGCGGCGCCGTAGCCGACCCGGGAGAGCTCGAAGAAGTTCCGGTAGGAGAAGAACGACGGCACGTAGGTCGAGCTCTCCGGGCCGCCCTTGGTGAGGATGAGGACGGGCGCGAACAACTTCATCGCGCCGATGGTCGCGGTGAGCACGACCACGTAGATGTCGGTGCGGATGTGCGGGACCGTGATCGCCCGGAACCGCCGCCACCAGCCCGCGCCGTCCAGCTCGGCCGCCTCGTACAGCTCGGGGTCCACCCGCTGCAGCGCGGACATGAAGATGACGACGGGGTAGCCGATCTGCAGCCAGACCAGCATGAGCATGATCGACCACAGCGCGATCGACGGGTCGCCCAGCCAGTCCGGCAGCGTCGTGACGCCGAGGGAGCGCAGCACCGAGTTCAGCGCCCCGTCGCGGGTCTCGAGGATCCAGCTCCACACCACGCCGGCGACCGCGATCGGCAGGATCTGCGGCAGGTAGTAGCTCGCCCGCAGCACCGACGCGGACCGGGCGCCGAAGCTCCGCCCGACGTGGTCGAACAGCACCGCCGCCAGCACCAGGCCGATGACGGTCGGCACGATCGCGACGGCGCCGATCAGGTAGAGCGTGTTGCCGAACGAGCGCCAGAACACGTCGTCCTGCATCAGGTCGCGGTAGTTCTCCAGGCCGACCCAGGTGCGCGGGGCGGCACCGCCCTTCCAGCTGAAGAACGAGTACCAGACGTTCATCGCGAACGGCACGAGCACGACCGCGCCGAAGCCGATGCCCATCGGGAGCAGGTAGACCCAGTAGGTGACCGGGCGCCGCGCGCGGGGCGGGGCCGCCGGCACGGGCGCGGCGGCCGGTGCGTCCGGCGCGACGGGGGTGGTGGCTGTCATGGGGTGTCTCCGCAGGTGAAGAGGGCGGGCCCGGGCCGGCACGGGGGAGCGCGGCCCGGGCCCCGCGGGTCAGGAGTCCTTGCCGGAGTCGTAGAACTCCTGCAGCCCGGCCAGGAAGCCGGCCGCGTCCGTCGACCCGTTGGTCATGGCCTGCAGCTCGCTCATCTGGAAGTCGAGCAGGCCGGCCACCGGGTAGTCCGGGTAGAACGAGAGGGCGTCGGCCGCCTTGATCTCGTCGAACTGCTCGTTGAGCGCCCGCATCGCCGGGTCCTCGATCGCGGCGGTGTCACCGGCGACCGGGATGCCGCCCTGCGCCGCGATCTCGTTCTGGACCTCGGGCGACAGCGTCGTGGCGATCCAGTCGTACGCGAGCTCCTTGTTCGCGGCGTTCGCGGGCACGCCCCACAGGTGCCCGGAGGCCCCGGCGTTGAGCGACGACTCGGGGAACGCGAACGTGCTCCACGCGAAGTCCGCCTCCTCCGCCACGCGGCTGAACGCCCACGTGCCCTGCGCCATGAACGGGAACTCCCCGGCGATGAACGCCCGCTCCATCTCGTCGGACTTGATGCCCGCGAGCTGGGAGCCGAGGTAGCCCTTGTCGATCCACTCCTGGAGCTTCTCGGTGCCGGAGGCGAACGCGCCGGACGTCACGTCGGGCTCCCCCTGCAGGAAGATGAAGTCGTCGATCTCCTGCCGGTCCGCGTCGGCCGAGATCAGCTGCCACCAGGTCTGCAGCACCGCGTGCTCCCCGGCGTTGCTCGACACCGGCGTGATCCCGTCGGCGAGGAACGCGTCGAACATCTCCTCGAGCTCGGCCATCGTCTCCGGCGCGGCGTCGTAGCCCTGCTCGGCCAGCAGGTCGTCGTTGGCGAAGAAGGTGAAGAAGGACGCGACGTTCGGCACGCCGTACCAGTCACCGGACCCCGCGTGGCCGTTCTCGTCGTACTTCGCGAGCGCGGCGACCGACCCGGTGATGTCCTGGTCCCAGCCGTTCTCCTCCACCACCTCGGTGAGCGGGTCGAGCAGGCCCTGGGCGGCGAGCTGGCCGCCGTCGGCGTTGCCCGTGTTGAACAGCATGACGTCCGGCACGTCGTCCCCGGTGAGCAGGATCTTCGCGTTGGACCGGATCGAGTCGAAGCTCGTCGTCGCGAACTCCACCTCCACGTCCGGGTGCGCCTCCTGGAACATCTCGAGCGCGAGCTGCCACCCCTTGTACTGCGCGGTGACGTCGTCTCGTACTGCAGGATCGTGAAGGTCGAGCCGTCCCCGCCCGACCCGCCCCCGCAGGCGGCGAGCGCGCCGCCCGCCAGAACCGTCACGGCCGCGGTGGCCACCGCCCGGAGCCTCGTTCGCGTCACAGCTTCCTCCCAAGTCGTCGCTGACTGTGTGCAGAGCCGCCGGCGCCCGCCGTGACCCGGGTCGCTCAGCGGTGGTAACGCTACCTCGGCTCTTCCGACCCGTCCAGCAGCGAATCCACCCGCGCGACGTTGCAACTTGGTAACGTGACCTCCGAGCAGCGAAGGAGCAGCGGTGGCGACGATCAAGGACGTGGCGCGACTGGCCGGGGTCAGCCCCATGACCGCCTCGCGCGTGGTGAACGGCACCGGCAACGTCGGCGCCGACGCCACCGCCCGCGTCCAGCAGGCGGTCGAGAACCTCGGCTACACCCGCAACCACGCCGCCTCCACGCTGCGTCGGCGCGGCGGACCGACCTGGACCGTCGGGCTCGTGATCGAGAACGTCGCCAACCCGTTCCAGGCCCAGCTGCACCGCGAGATCGAGGACGCCGTCCGGGCCCGGGGCTCGCTCGTCCTCGCCGCCTCCACGGACGAGGACCCGCAGCGCATGGCCGAGCTCGTGCAGGAGCTGCGCTCCCGCCAGGTCGACGGCCTCGTCGTCGCCCCGCCGCCCGGCGACCAGTCCTACCTCGCCGTGGCGCGGCGCCAGGGCATCCCCGTCGTCCTCGTCGACCGGCCCGCCGACGGCATCTCCGCCCCCGCGGTGCTGTCCGACGGGCGCGGCGGGACCCGCGAGGCCGTCGCGCACCTCGTGCGGCACGGGCACCGGCGGATCGCCTACGTGACCGACCTGCGCTCCGCGACGATGCGGGAGCGGTACGCCGGCTTCCTCGACGGCCTCGCGCAGCACGGGCTCGACGCGGACCCCGCCGTCGTGCGCACCGACGTCGAGGCACCGGAGGCCGCGTCCGCCGCCGTGCTCGAGCTGCTCGCCCTCCCCCGGCCGCCCACCGCGATCGTCACCGGCCGGGACGGCACGACCGTGGGTGCCCTCCGCGCCCTGCACCGCGCCGGCGCGCAGCACCGCGTCGCGCTCGTCGGGTTCGACGACGTCGAGCTCGCGGACCTGGTCGAGCCGGGGCTCACCGTCATCGCGCAGGACCCCGTCGCGGTCGGGCGCAGCGCCGCACGGCTGCTGCTCGACCAGCTCGCGCACCCGGACGACGTCGTCGAGGGGATCCGGCTGCGCACCACGCTGGTGCCGCGCGGCTCGGGGGAGATCCCCGCACCCTGACCCGGCCGGCGGCGGATCACCCCTCGGCCGCGAGGGGGAGCCGGCGGACGCCGGCGTAGCGGCGCGGTGTCCCGTCGACGGGGTCCGTGAAGGCCAGCTCCGCCGCGAGCAGCTGCAGCGGCGCGGTGAAGTCGTCCACCGGCACGTCCCGCACCACCGGGTAGAGCGGGTCGCCGTCGATCGGGACGCCGAGCCCGAGCAGGTGCAGCCGCAGCTGGTGCGTGCGGCCGGTGCGCGGGGACAGCCGGTAGACGCCGCGGGTCCCGGCCGGCGTCACGACCTCGGACTCCAGCTCGACCAGCGTCTCGGCGTTCACCGGCGCGCCCGGGACCACGTGCGCCTGCCAGTCGCCGCGCTCCTTGCGCAGGTGGTCGCGCACGACCACCGGCAGGTCCAGGTCCGCCCGCAGCGGGGCGAGCGCCCGGTACGTCTTGGTCACCGCCCGGCGCTCGAACGCCGTCTGGTAGGGCGCGCGCCACCGGGCCCCGGTCGCGAGCATCAGCAGGCCCGACGTGACCCGGTCCAGCCGGTGCAGGGGGGACAGCTCCGGCAGCCCGAGCTCCTCGCGCAGCCGGACCACGACGCTCTGCCGGACGTGCCGGCCGCGCGGGATCGAGGACAGGAACGGCGGCTTGTCGACCACCACCAGGCGCTCGTCGCGGTGCACGACGTGGATCATCCCGGGCACCTCGGGCTCCTCGCGCAGGTCGCGGTGGAACCAGACGAACCGGTGCGGCCCGTAGGGATCGTCGTCGCGCACCGGGCGGCCGTCCTCGCCGACGAACCGCCCCGCGGCGAGCATCCCCGCGACGTCGACGTGCTCCGGCAGCCGGTCCCGCAGCCAGGCGCCCATCGTGCGCCACGCGACCGGTCGCGCACGGTCCGCGTCGGGCGTGCGCACCCACGCCGCGCCGAGCCCGTGGCGGGCGGGGAGCGGCGACCGGGGAGGCACCCGGCGATGGTACGAGACGGTCGCGGCGCCACCCGTTCGGCGCAGGACCGAGGTCCCCGCTTCCGGACGAGTCGGGTCCGACAGGTCATCGCGAGCCCCGCGCGCCCGATGCAGAGGGCAAGCCGCTCGACGAGGAGACCGCATGCGCCCGATCCGCCGCACCACCGCCCCCGAGGGCGTCGCCCCGCTCGTGGCGCGCCTCGGTGCCCACACCGTCCTGGACGCCCTGCCCGCCGCGCTGGTGGTGCTCGACCCCGGCGGCGCGATCGTGCAGCGCAACCGGGCGGGCGACGCGCTGTCCGGCCGGGTCGTCGCCGCGCACGGCGCGCACGTGATGACGACGCTGCGCGAGCGGCTCGCCGACCTGATCCGGACCCGGCCCGACTTCCCCGTGACCACCGTGATGTCGGTCCCCGTCGACGGCGGGTCGGTGGAGCTGCGGGTCACGGTCGACCGGCTGCCCGAGGGCTACGTCGGCATCTGGGACGACGTCACCGCGGCCCGCGAGCAGGAGCACGCCTCCGGCGAGGTGACCGACGAGCTCGCGCACTCGTCCACGCAGCTGACCACCCTCGCGGACACCCTGGCCCGCGACGCGGACGACATGTCCGGCCGGGCCGCCGCCGTCGCCGCCGCGTCCGAGCAGATGTCCGCGAGCATCCACGAGATCGCCACCGGGTCCACCGCGGCGTCGGAGGGCACCGCGCGCGCGGTCGAGTCCGCGACGTCCGCCACCGAGCGCCTCGCCGCGCTCACGGAGGTCGTCGAGCGGATCGGCACGGTCAGCCGGCTCATCACCTCGATCGCCGAGCAGACCCACCTGCTCGCCCTCAACGCCACCATCGAGGCCGCCCGGGCCGGGGAGGCGGGCCGCGGGTTCGCCGTCGTCGCGGGCGAGGTGAAGTCCCTCGCCGACCGGACGCACGAGGCCACCGACGAGATCACCGGCATGGTCGACGCGATCACCGAGACCACGTCCCGCACCACCGAGGCCATCGGGCACATCGTGTCCCAGATCGACGACGTCCGGGAGCGGCAGGCCGGCATCGCCGCGGCCGTGCAGGAGCAGTCGGCGGTCGCCGACGGGATGAGCCGGGACATCGGCACGGTCGCCGAGGCCACCGCGGCGACGGCGCGGGCGGTGGACGGGCTGCGGTCGTCGGCGGACTTCGTCGCGGCGCGGGCGGCGCGGCTGGACGAGGTCTTCCGGCGCTGAGCAGGCCGCGCCCGGTCCGCCGCGTGCAGCTCGTGCACCGGACGCGACCGGTTGTGCACCCCGCCCGGTCCGGGGTGCCCGCGGTGCGGTTACCTGTCCCCCTGGAGGCTGCCGCGCGGCGCCGATCGAGGAGGACCACGGATGTTCCGCACCGCCCGGGGCGCCTGGCGCCGGTTCGAGCAGGCCCGCCCGGCGACCGCCGAGCTCGCGCTCTTCACGCTCATCAGCATGGGCATGACGGTGCTGCAGCTCGCGCTGATGCCGGTGCTCAAGTGGGTGTTCGGGCTGACGTCGCTGGTCGGCACGACGTTCCAGGTGCTGCCGGTCAGCACGAACGCCGACGGCAGCAGCTCCTTCGTCGTCGACTACGCCGCCGGGGCGCTCCCGGACGGCGGCGGCGGGCTCGCGTACTTCCTGGCCGTGC
The DNA here is from genome assembly GCA_032056255.1 of Cellulomonas sp. Lineage (GTDB taxonomy): Bacteria > Actinomycetota > Actinomycetes > Actinomycetales > Cellulomonadaceae > Cellulomonas. The sequence goes on from DAMBCY010000012.1 coordinate 11,769, forward strand.
AGATCACGCTGCTGGTCGCGCAGGTCGTCAACTTCTTCCTGCAGCGGCACATCACGTTCAAGTCGACGTCCAACGTGTGGCGCGCGGCGGCCTGGTACGCGCTCGCCTACGTGGTCATCACGTTCCTCGCCGCCTGGCTCCAGGGGTTCTACAAGGACCCGGTCTACCAGTGGATGATCGGGCGCTGGGGCGCCACCGGTGAGGCCGGCGCGGACGTGGCGACGATGATCGTCAACGCGCTCATCTCGTTCGTGGTGTTCTTCCCGATCCTCAAGATCATCTTCCGCACGGGGCCCGCGGCCGACGCGGCCGAGCCCACCCGCGAGCCCGTCGCGGCCTGACCCCCGCCGGTACCGTCGGGGGATGACCAGGATCGACGCGCAGCCCGCCCGCACGGCCACCGGCGCGGTCGGGCTCTCCACCTCCGACCACGCCCTGGACCTCGCCGAGCGGGTCGCGGGGGCGTGCCGGGCGCGGCCGATCACGAACGCGGACCGCACGGGCTACGTCCCGGTCCACTGAGCCGCCGAGATCGGTGGTTCGCGTACGACACGCCGCGCGACACGCCGACGCGCGGCGCCGAACCACCGATCTCGGCGGAGAGGCGGGCCAGCTCGGAGCGCACGCGTCGGACGGCGTGGCGGAGCAGCCAGAGCTCGCCCAGGACGCAGACCGCCAGCATCGCGACCCGGCCGGCGCCGTCCGCCGACGCGCCCGTCCAGACCATCGTGACCACCAGCGTCTGGAACACCAGCAGGTACGGCCAGCTCAGCGGGCCCGTGCCCATCGCCTGGTCCCAGACCCGCCGCGCGAACGTGCGTCCGGCCACCGTCACCCCCGAACCCGCGGCGCGTCATCGCACCGACGCCGCCGGACCTACTCCGCGACGGGTCGCCACGGACGGGTTCGGCGGCACACCCTGTCGCCGAGATCGGTACCTCCGCACGACACGCCCCTTCGACACGCCGTGCTCGCGGGCGGAACCTCCGATCTCGGCGGGATGGGGGACGTGGCGGTGTCGCAAATGTGATATCACTTTGTTATCGCGTCGGCAGCGGGTCGGCGGGACCGGACAGCTGGAGGACCACGTGACCGAGATCGTTCCGCCGCAGGACTCCGTGGGCGGGGAGCCGGCCGGGCTGCCCGTCGGGCACAACGGGGCACGGGTCGACGTCGAGGAGCGCGCCGCCTGGTCGTTCGGCGCCGGCGCCGCGGCGGTCGTCCTGCTGCTGTCCCTCGGCCTGCTCGGCGGGTCGGTCCCGCTGTTCATCGCGGCCGAGGCGGGCCGGGACGCGCTGGGCGTGCTCGGGATCGTCCTGATCCTGCTCGGCATCCTCTGCCTCACCGGGCTGTCCATCGTGTCGCCGGGGCAGACCATGGTCGTCCAGCTGTTCGGCCGCTACCTCGGCACCATCCGGCGCACCGGGCTCGTCCTCACCGTGCCCCTCACCACCCGCAAGAAGGTCTCCGTGCGGGTGCGGAACTTCGAGACCAACGAGCTCAAGGTCAACGAGGCCGACGGCAACCCGATCAACATCGCCGCGATCGTCGTGTGGCAGGTCGCCGACACCGCCAAGGCCACGTTCGCCGTCGAGGACTACGCCGACTTCGTCCGGGTGCAGTCCGAGTCCGCGCTGCGGCACGTCGCGATGTCCCACCCGTACGACCACGCCGACGACGGCGAGCAGTCCCTGCGCGGCGCGACCGACGTGGTGTCCGGGGAGATCGCCGCCGAGGTGGCCGCACGCGTCGTCATCGCCGGCATCGAGGTGATCGAGGCCCGGATCTCCAACCTCGCGTACGCCCCCGAGATCGCCCAGGCCATGCTGCAGCGGCAGCAGGCCGGCGCGATCATCGCCGCGCGTGAGCGGATCGTCGAGGGTGCGGTGTCCATGGTCGAGGACGCGCTCACCCGCCTCGAGCGCGACTCCGTGGTGGTGCTCGACGACGAGCGGCGCGCCGCGATGGTCTCCAACCTGCTGGTCGTGCTGTGCGGGGAGGGTCGCGCGACGCCGGTCGTCAACACGGGCAGCCTGTACGCATGACCGAGACGCCGGCTGCCGCGCCGGACGGGGGTGCCCCGCCGGGCGGGGGTGCCCCGCCGCCGGACGGGGGCGTGCCGCCGGGCGGGGCCGCCCCTGCCCGGCGCGAGCGCAGGTCGGTGCTGCTGCGGCTCGACCCGGCGGTGCACGACGCGCTGGCGCGCTGGGCGGCGGACGACCTGCGCTCCGTCAACGCGCAGATCGACCTGCTGCTCCGCCGCGCCCTGACCGAGGCGCACCGCATGCCGGGCGCGGCGGCCCCGCCACGCCGCCCGGGCCGCCCGCCGCGCACCCCCTGAGCGGGCGGGGCGCGCGGCACCCGCCGAGGTCGAGGGTTCCGTCCGACACACCGTCGCGACACGCCGCCTTCCGGACGGAACCGTCGACCTCGAGCAGCCGCGTCACGCCGCGAGGGGGTACCGGCGCCGCAGGAGGAGGCGCTGGGCGTAGGTCCACCAGACCGTCACCAGCAGGTACAGGCCGGCGGCCAGCGGGACGAAGCACGCGATCACAGCCGTCATGAACTGCAGGGCACCGAGGACCTGCTGCATCCCCGGGCCCGCGAGCGGGTTCGCCGCGGTCGCGCCACCCGCCGTGCCCCGGGCGGCGGGCGCGACCGGTGCCGCCGGGGCGAGGCGGCCGCCGGGGCGTGCGGCCCGGCGGGAGAGCTCCCCCACCACGGCGATCCCCGCGACGAGGACGCCGAACACCAGCAGCACCCCCGGCGTCAGCCCGCCGCCGGTCACGGACGCCGCAAGGCTCGACCCCAGCGGCACCCCCGCGAGCGTCTGCCCGAGCAGCGCGTTCGCGTGCCCCGCGACCTGCGGGTGCAGGAACACCGCGTAGATGATCCCGACCACGGGCGCCTGCACGAGCATCGGCAGGCAGCCGGCGAACGGGGTCGTGCCCTCGTCGGCGTAGAGCTGCACGGTCGCCCGCTGCAGCGCCTCCGGGTTGTTCCGGTGCCGCCGCTGGAGGTCGGCGAGCCGCGGGGCGAGGCGCGCGCGGGTGCGCTCGGCCTTCGCCTGGGAGACGCCGACGGGCACGAGCGCGGTGCGGACGACCATCGTCACGAGCACGACGGCGAGGGCGGCGGCCGCGGCGCCCGCGAGGGGTTCGAGCAGGTGGGTCAGGCCCATGAGGGCGCGGTAGGCGGTGTCGAGCAGGGCTGCCACGGGGGGCAGGGCGAGCAGGTCCATGGTGGGTTCCTCGGTCGAACGGCGGGGGACGCGTTCGCCGACCACCCCGCACGCGCAGGCACGTCGGACCGCCGCGTGGTCTCACGCGGCGGTGCGGGTGCGGGCTGCGGCGGGGTCGGTCAGCCGAGGAGCAGGCCGGGCGCCCGGGGACGCGGGCTGCCGGGGGCGTCGGGGTCGCTCTGCGTGGCGAACGGCCCGACGTCGAGCGCCCCGCGGGCCTGGAGGGCCGGGAGGGCGGCGACGTCGAGGACGAGCGTCCGGGTGCTGCGGGCCACGAGGGCCGCGGCGGCCACCGCGAGGGTGGTCGCGCCGAGCAGGACGAGGACGGTCGTCAGGGTGTTCGCCCCGACGAGGAGCGCGACCGACGCGGAGGTGTCGCGCAGCAGCGCGAGCAGGGCGTCGGTCACGGCGCTCTCCCTCGGGTGGTCGCTCGGGCCGGGATCGGCCGGGTCCAGGATACCGACCTCGGCGACCGGCTTCTCTAGATAGACTCACCCACTAGATCGCCATACGATCTAGTCGTGCCCGATACCCCCTGGCCCAGCGAGTGGCTGCGCGGCGTGCTCGAGACCTGCGTCCTGCGCGTCCTCGACGACGGCGCGACCTACGGCTACGCCCTCGCCGAGCGGCTGGCCGAGCTCGGCCTCGGCCGGCTCAAGGGCGGGACGCTCTACCCCCTGCTCGGCCGCATGGAGGCGGCGGGCCACGTCACCGTCGAGTGGCGGGCGGGCGAGAGCGGCCCCGGACGCAAGTACTACGCGCTCACCGCCGCCGGCCGGGCCGCGCTCGCCGACCAGTCGGCCCGGTGGACCGCCTTCACGGCCACGACCCGCGCGATCCTCACCCCCCAGGAGGGCAGATGACCCGCACCACGCCCGACCCCCACACCCCGCACGTCGAGCCCGCCTGGGTCGACGCGTTCGTCGTCGAGCTGCGGCTCCTCGACGTCCCCGGGGACCGCATCGGCGACGCGCTGGCCGAGGTCGAGTCGCACTGCGCCGACGCGGGCGAGCCGGCCGCGGAGGCGTTCGGGGACCCGGTCGCCTACGCGCGCTCGCTCGGGCTCCCCGGCCTCGCGGGCGCCACCGCCGACAGCCGACGCGTCGTGGGCGCCGTCGCGACGCAGGTCGCCGGCCTGCTGCTGCTGCCGAACGCCATCGCCGCCCTCGCCCGCGGGGACGAGGTCCGGATCACGGCGGGCGCGCTGCTGGCCGCCGTCCTCGTGCTCGCGGCCACCGGCGTCCTCGCGCTCGCGCCCGACCGCACCGTGCGACTCGTGCTGGGGCGGCCCGTCGTGGCCGTCGCCGGTCTCGCCCTCGTCACCGCTGCGGTGACCCTGCCCGCCGCCCTCTGGCGCGCGACCGCCGCCGACCTCCCCGCCGGTGCGGTCGCCGCCGTCGGCGTGGCAGCGCTCGTCGTCGGCACCGCGCTCGGGTGGCGCACGCTCCGCGACACCGATCCCGTGCGCGTGCCGGGGTCCGCGGGAGCCGCCGTCTCCGGGGCGGCCCGGGTCCTGACGGTCGCGCCGCTGCTCCTGGTCCCGGCCGCGACAGCGCTGCTCACGCTCGCGTTCGGGCTCGCCGCCCGCTGAGGCACGACGGGCCGTCGCCGCGATCGAGGTGTGACGCCACCCGCGGACCCGGACATGTGCTGGGTGTGACCGCGATCCGAGAGGCTCCACCCATGCCAGCCAGGCGCCGCCAGCCCCAGCCGCCCGACGCCTCCGACCGGGAGCGCCGGTTCACCGCGCTGTTCCAGCAGACCCACGGCGCCCTGCTCGCCTACGCGGTCCGCCGGGTCGCGGACCCGACGGAGGCCGCCGACGTCGTCGCCGAGGCGTTCCTCGTCGCGTGGCGCCGGGTCGACGAGGTGCCCGACGGATCCGAGGCCCGGCCGTGGATGTTCGGGGTGGCGCGCCGGGTGCTGGCGAACGCGCAGCGCGGCGACCGCCGGCGGCACGCGCTCGCCGACCGGCTGCGGCTCGAGCTCGCCGACGTCGCGCCCGCGCCCGACGCCGCGGCGACGGACGTGGAGCGGGCGATGCGCCGGCTGGACGAGGACGACCAGGAGGTGCTGCGCCTGACCGCGTGGGAGCAGCTCGCCCGCGACGAGATCGCGCTGGCGCTCGGCGTCTCCCGCGGTGCCGTCCGGATGCGCCTGCACCGGGCCCGCCGCCGGCTCGCCGCCGCGCTCGAGGAGTACGGGCCACCGGGGACGCTCCCCGAGCCCGCGCGCCGGCCGCGCGGCACCGCCACCCTGACCACCGAGAGCGAGGACCCGCGATGAGCGACCCCCTGGAGCGGCTGCACGCCGCCGACCCCGCCCGCGGGCTGGCCGACCTGGACCCCGCCGCCTGGGCGAGCCTGCACGACGCCGTCCTGCGGACCGCACCCGGCCCCGCGCCGGCACGGCGCCGACGGTGGCGGCTGGGGCGCAACGCGACGATCGCCCTCGGGCTGGGCGTGGCGCTCACCGCGGGGGGTCTCGCGACGATCCCCGGGTTCCTCGGTGGGACCGACGGGGCGAACTGCCTGCGCACCTGGGGCGAGGATGCCGAGGTCAGCGGCCCCTGGGTCACGGGCGACCCCGTCCCGGACTGCGAGCTGTACTGGCAGCAGGCGGGGGTCGAGCCACCGTCGGACCTGGTCGCGTTCCAGGTCCAGGGCATGACGTTCGTGGCGCCGGCTGACCAGGTCCCGCAGGGCGCGGTCTCCCTCGACGGACAGCCCGTGTACACGCCGGCGGAGATGGAGCTGCAGCTGAGCGTGTCCGACTCCGTCGACGGTGGCGTGGTCTGCCGGAGCGTCGACGACTCCGCGGCCTGGGCGCAGAGCGAGCTGGACCGGCTCGGGCTCGCCACCACGTGGGAGGTCGAGGTGACCGGCGACCCGGAGGACCCGTACTGGTCCCGGGACGGCATCGACCGGCCGTGCAGCGTCATCAACGCCCAGGAGCACGGGCGGATCGAGGTGTTCCCCGGCGCGGACCCCGCCGTCGACGTCTTCCCGGACGGCAATCCCCGAGCCGACCTGCTGCGGGAGCGGATCACCGACGCGTGCGTGACCGTGGACGAGGCGCGGGCCATCGCGGACGAGCTGCTGGCGGGAGAGCACCACTGGCCCACCAGCTCCGTCGTGGACGAGACCGCCGCCTGCGCCCGGGTGGACCTCGCGATCGGAGGGAGCATCCAGGTGACGGTCTACGGGCCGACGGAGGTGGCGGCGGGCGGCCCCGGCGACCAGGGCAGGCGGGTGACGGGCGGATGAGCCGGCGGTGAGGACGCTCCGCTCGCCGGACGGGGAAAGTCCGGACGGTCCCGAACGCCGGACTCGGGTCGGCCCGCGGCGTGATCGCACTACGGTCACCGCAGAGCGTCGACCCAGCACGTCGACGCACCGCCCCGGGTTCCCGCAGCCCGGAGCAGCTGGGACCCGACCCGCCCGGACCACCCCGACCAGGAGAGCCCGTGAACCCTCGAACGACGCTCGACGTGATCGCGCTCGCGCTCGCCGTGACCGTCGGCGCCGGCGTGCTCGCCGGGTGCAGCTCCGGCCCCGAGCGCAGTGTCCAGGCGTTCTGCAGCACGATGGACGAGCACGAGCAGGCGTACCTCGACCAGATGGCCGCGGCGCAGGGCGAGGGGCTCGCCGGGATCTTCACCGCCACCAGCGCCATCGGCGACCTCGAGCGGATGTGGGCGGACCTCGCGGACGTCGCACCGGCGGACGTCCAGGGCGACGTCGAGGCCGTCCGCGACGCGTGGCGGAAGCAGGAGGACGCCGCCGCCGACGGCGACTGGCAGGCATCCGTCGTCACCGGACTGCTCAACGCCGGCCCGATGGGACGCGTCGACGCCTACGTCCGCGAGAACTGCGACGCAGGCGGCGGGTCGGCGGCGGCCGGACCGGTCGATGCCGCGCCCGAACCCGAAGCCACCGTCTCCGCCGCACCCACGCTGGACCTGGCTCCCGGTGAGGGCTGGCGAGCCGTGCGGGACGTCCTGCTCGACGGGAGGACCGAGCCGAACGGCGCGGTCGGTCCCGTCGAGGTGTTCACACCCCTGACCGGCCCGGTCAGCATCGACGCGGCCTCGCTGCTCCCCGGCGAGGTCGTGTCCCAGGTCTGGGAGCTGACCGGTGCTCCCGGGCAGTCCTACTTCACCGGCCTGGTCGTCACCCGGCACGCCGCCGACGGGCTCACGCCCGAGCACTGGGTGGGGACCGTCGCCGCCGTCGACTTCCGCGAGGGAGCCCCGAGCATCGTCCGCACCCAGGACGTCATCGACGCCGACTGCGACCCGAGCAGCTACCGGGTGGCGTTCCACGGCGACGACACCGACACCGTCCTGCTCTCGCACACCGTCGTCGGCGGCTCGTGCTCGGACGACGAGTGGAGCACCGTCGCGCTCGACCCGCTCACCGGCGAGACCCTCTGGACCCGGGCCGGCCGCGTCGCCTCGGCCACCCCCGGGTCGGCCCTGTTCTTCGACCCGGCGCCCGGCTACGACAACGACGGGAACCCGTGCGAGACCGCCGTCGGAGTCGTCCCGACGACAGGCCAGGAGCTGTTCTCCTACGTCACGGAGGGCCGGACGGAGAACGGGCCGTGCGAGTCCGTCACCCTGACCGACGACGGCGGCGGGGCGTGGGGCACGGACCACGGTGCGTTCTGGCGGCTCTCGACGGAGTACGCGGTCGAGGGCGCTGCGGCCGCGTTCGACGCGCGCACCGGTGCGGTGGTGCCCCTCACCGAGCAGCCGTTCGACGCCTGGGACCCCGGGTCCCGGCTCGGGGTGACGACCTCCGACACCGGGCTCGACGTCATCGACCCCGCCACCGGGGCGTCCGTCTTCGCGATCAGCCGGGACGACTACGACCGGCTCGGCATCCGCCTCCGGTCGATCGTCAACGGCCAGGTGTACCTGGAGAGCACCGACCAGGAGATGCAGATCGACGCCCTGACGGGGCAGGTCGTGTCGACGACGGCGACGCCGTACCCGGTCGGGGTCGTGGACGACTACGCCTACCTGAGCGACGGGACGCTCGTCCCCCTGGCGGACATCCACGCGTGAGGTCGTCGCCGCGGACCCGCCGCGCGGCCCCTTGCCGTGCCGGGTGATTCCGGCGACCCGCTCCTCCGTGACTGACCAGGCCGTTGCCGCTCTCGCTGGTTCGGAGCATGTGGTCAGAGTCGGATACGCCCGCTTGCAGGTAGCGCTCCCGATCAGCCGGATCGTCCGCTCACGCCCCCTCCGCGCGCCCCTCGCGCCAGTACCCCATGAACGCCACGGCCTTCCGGTCCACCCCGCACTCCCCCACGAGGTGCCGCCGCAGCGTCTTGATCGCCCCGGCCTCCCCCGCGAGCCACGCGTAGAGCGCCGCGGACGACCGCAGCGCCTCCCCGGTGGCGTGGTCGACGGGCACCTCCCACAGCAGCCCGGCGTCGATGTCGACGTCCTCGAGGTCGTCCGGCACCGGGGCGACCCCGGGCATGAGCCGCGCGCAGGCGGCCCGCACGGCGGGCACGAGCAGCGACCCGTGCGCCGCCCCGTCCCGCGGCAGCCAGCGGACGGTGACGCCCTCGGGCGCGGACACCGGCAGCCGGTCCCCGGTCACGGGCACCTCGATCAGCGCCTCGCCGCGGGCGTCGCGGGGCAGCCGCTCCAGGATCCCCGCGATGGCGGGCGCGGCGGTCTCGTCGCCGGCGAGCAGCAGCCGGTCGGCGTGCGCGGGCGGGACGAAGTCGATGCCGCCCGCGGGGCCGGGGTGCTCGCGGTTCGGGCCCAGGATCACGAGGCCGTCACCGACGGCGGCCGCGCCGGCCCAGCGGGACGCCGGGCCGGCGTCGCCGTGCAGCACGACGTCGACGTCCAGCTCGAACAGGTCGTTGCGGGCCTGGCGCGCGGTGTACGTCCGGATCGGGTGGCGGAGCTCGTCGGGCAGCTCGCGCCACTCCAGGTACCAGGACTCGCCGGTGGGCACGGACCCGTAGCCGCAGGGCAGCGGGAGCAGCAGCTTGATGCGCTGGTCGTAGCCGTTGTCGGCGAACTGGTCGAGGTCGTCGCCGGTAAACGTGAACCGGCGGAACGACGGGCTGAGGTCCACGACGCGCGCCACGCGGACGTCGAAGAACCGGAACGGCGTGCTGACGGCCGGGGCGGCGGTGGACGCTGTCATGCCGTCACCGTAACCCGAAGGCAAGCCTTACCTCACCCCCCGAGCGAGGCATCCCACAGGACGGACGCCACCCCGCCCGCCCGCCGCCACCGCCGAGGTCGTCATCACGCGCCGAGGTCGTCACGAACGACTGGGTCGGGTCAAGCGGTCGTTGCAACTTCGGGTGAGCCGGGTGTGGCCTGGAGGA